>JAWOGI010000131.1:0-11437 GCA_046496975.1 Desulfobacteraceae bacterium
TGTACATCCGCTCGGCCTTCCAAACAAGCCGGGACCTGCAGACCGCGGCCAGACAGGGAGACCTGGAATCCTGTCAACACCTTTTCCGTAACCTTGAACCCAGAATGAACAAAATCGTTCAATATATAGAATCCATACTGCAGCCTTGATCTGCTGTGATAATACGCAGGCTGTAAAACAAGGAGTAAAGTCATGAACAAGCACCCGCTAACTATTTCTTTGAACACCAATCGGCTGGTGCTGACGGCTGCAGTGATCTGGATCGCCTTGCTGGCGGCTTCCCTGGCCTGGAACTGGCACCAGGTGAAAAATACAACCAGGACCCTGGCCGAAAACGAAGCCAGGGCCTACTTTGAAAAGGATATTGCCTACCGGCATTGGGCTGCCATGCATGGCGGAGTCTATGTCCAGCCCACCGAAACCACCCCGCCCAATCCCTATCTTGAGGATTTACCCGACCGGGACGTGACCACCACGGGCGGCAAAAATCTGACCTTGGTCAATCCGGCCTACATGACCCGCCAGGTCCACGAACTGGGCCGGGAGCAGTTCGATATGAAGGGACATATCACAAGCCTTACCCCCCTTCGACCGGAAAACGCCCCGGACGAGTGGCAGGCCCGGGCTTTGCTTTCCTTTGAGCAGAACACCGAGATGAGCTCTTCCGTGGAAACCATTGATGGCCGGCCATATTTGCGGTTCATGAAGCCGCTGGTCACAAAGGAAGGCTGTCTTGGCTGCCATGTCCATCAGGGGTACTCCGTGGGTGATATTCGTGGCGGAATCAGTGTTTCCGTGCCCTGGGCACCCTACCTGTCTCAAGCCGGAGAGCAGAAAACAGGTCTGGCCGTTGCCCATGGACTCATCGGAGTTTTGGGTTTACTTGGTTTATGGACCGGGAAACGCCGCCTGAGAGGTTCGGAGTTGAACTTGCTTGAAAGCAGGGAACAAATAGCCGCTACTCTGCACTCCATAAACGACGGGGTAGTTTCCTGCGATATAAACGGGCGGATACGGGATCTGAACCCGGCTGCACAGAACCTGACCGGTTGGACCATTGATGAATCCATGGGACATCCTCTGGAAGAGGTGTTCAATATTGTCGCTTTAAATGACCACGGCAAAGAAGAAAATCTTGTATCCAGGGTTTTGCAGGAGAAAGAGGCCGTGGACCAGGAAACTCCTTCAGTGCTTATATCCAGAGACGGCAGAAAGATAACCATCAAAAAGAGCTGTTCTCCCATAAGAGACAACACTGGCAGCATTGTCGGCGCTGTACTGGTGTTTCGCGACGTCACCAGGGAACATACGGCGAATTTGCTGACCCAAAAAAGGTTGGAGCTGTATGAGTATGCAGAGGCTCATTCCCTGGATGAGCTTATGACAAAGGTCCTGGATGACGCCGAAGAATTTGTGGACAGTTCCATAGGCTTTTTTCATTTCGTGGAAACAGATCAGAAGACCCTTTCCCTGCAGAGATGGTCAACCAGGTCATTGCAGGAATTGTGTCACATCCCGGGCGATAAAATGCATTACCCCATTGATCAGGCAGGGGTCTGGGTGCAGGCAGCGCGGGAGAAAAGACCGGTAATCCATAACGATTATGAGTCCATGCCGGACAAAAAAGGCCTGCCGGAAGGACATGCCAGGGTGATTCGCGAGGTCGTGGTTCCGGTCATTCGGGAAAATAAGGTCGTTGCAATTATGGGCCTGGGCAATAAACCTGTAGATTACGATGAAAAGGACTTGGAAGTAATCTCCTTTTTTGCAGACATAACCTGGGACCTGGTGGAACAGAAACGCACACAGGAGGCCCTGCAGAACAGTCAGGCCCGCCTGAAAACCATCACCAATGCTGCCCAGGACGCCATAATCATGATGGATGCCAAGGGAGTTGTGTCTTACTGGAACCCGGCAGCAGAAACCATCCTGGGCTATGCCCGGGATGAAGTTATGGGCCGGGATCTGCATCAACTTATCATGCCCTCCCGGTACACTGAGGTTTTTGAATCTTCATTCCAAAAATTTCAAAGCGCCGGCCAGGGCAATGCCGTGGGCAGGACTACAGAACTCTTTGCCCTGACAAAGAATGGCCGGGAAATACCGGTGGAGCTGGCTCTTTCATCTGTACTTATCGACGGGCAGTGGCATGCCATAGGCATTGTCCGCGACATTACAGAGCAAAAACAGGCCCGGGAAGAATTGCAGCGCAATGCCAGAAATCTTGAGTTAAAAAATGCAGAACTTGATGCAGCCCGCATAAAGGCCGAAGAGGCCACCCGGGCCAAGAGCGAATTTCTGGCCAACATGAGCCATGAAATCCGCACCCCCATGAACGGGGTCATCGGCATGACCGGGCTTCTTCTGGATACGGACCTGGACAGGGAGCAGGAACATTACGCCCGCACTGTGCGTTCCAGTGCCGATGCCCTTTTGACCGTCATCAACGATATCCTGGATTTTTCCAAGATAGAAGCCGGACGTCTGGATATTGAAACCGTTGATTTCGACCTGGAGGCCATGCTCATGGACTTCTCAGGCATGATGGCTGTCAAGGCGGAAGAAAAGAAATTGGAACTGATCTGTTCCATGACCCCGGACGTACCCTCCCTGGTCCGGGGAGAAGCGGGGCGGCTGCGCCAGATTCTCATGAACCTTGTAGGCAATGCCGTCAAGTTTACTGAACAGGGAGAGGTGGATATCAGGGTAGAGAGGTCAGAAGTAAGAAGTCAGAGGACGGAGGTTAGAGATCAGGAGGTAGAGAGCAGAGGTCAGGAGGTAGAGGTTCAAGGTTCACGGGGCATAGGTTCAGATGTTAACGATAACCGTGAAGTCAGTGTCCTGCTTTGTTTCACGGTGCGCGACACCGGCATCGGTATCCCTGATGACAAGAAAGAGATCCTGTTTCAAAGCTTTTCCCAGGTGGATGAGTCCACTACCCGCAAATTCGGTGGTACCGGTCTGGGCCTGGCCATTTCCAGGCAACTGGCAGAGCTCATGGGCGGTACAGTAGGCATGGAAAGTGTAGAGGGCCGGGGAAGCACATTCTGGTTTACAGTGCGCCTGGGCCTTCAGGACAAACAACAGGAAAAACCTGCCCCGGCCTGTCTGCAGGGAGTACGCGCCCTGATCGTGGACGACAACCCCACCAACCGGGAAATACTCAGGGTTCGCCTGGGCACTTGGGACATGCGCCCCGAAGAAGCTGCCAATGGTCCTGCAGCTCTGAGCATGCTGCGCCGGGCCCGGGCAGATAACGACCCCTTTGTTGTGGCTCTTCTGGACATGATGATGCCGGACATGGACGGGGAAGACCTGGGGCGCAGCATCAAGGAAGATGAGCAGTTAAAGGATACCAGGCTGATCATGATGTCCTCAGCAACCGGGCAGACAGGTGATGCCAAGCGTCTGCAAGAGACGGGATTTGACATCATCCTGAGTAAACCTGTCCTGCCCAGTGAACTGCACGCCAGCCTGGAAAAGGTTCTGGCAAAAACAGGCGCTACAGACCTGCTCCCGGAGCACGCCGAACAGGAAAAAACCCGGCAGGGTTATCCGGACTTTTCCGGCACAAAAGCTCGCATCCTGGTAGCCGAGGACAACGTGGTCAACCAGCAGGTGGCCCTGGGTATCCTCGAAAAAATGGGCCTGCGCGCCGATGCCGTGGCCAATGGCCAGGAAGCCATTCACGCGCTGGAAAACATTCCCTACGACCTGGTGCTCATGGACGTACAGATGCCGGAGATGGATGGCCTGGAGGCCACGCGGCGGATCAGAGAACTCTCCCCCCGGCCCGTAGCCCCCTCCCGGTCGGAAGCTGATCTCGGACCTCTGACTTCTGGCAAGATTCCCATAATCGCCATGACCGCCGCAGCCATGCAAGAAGACCGGGAGAGGTGCTTCGAGGCCGGCATGGACGATTATGTAGCCAAGCCGGTCAATCCGGGCGAACTTGCCCGTGTTCTGACCAGGCGGCTGAAAAAGGAAAGCGTGAAAGACAAACCAGGCAAAAAAAATGCAGCGCAGGAACCCCGGAAGGCTTTCACCTGTACAAAGCCCGTGTTCGACCAGGAGGATTTCATGACAAGAATGGGACATGACAGACAATTGGCAGAGAGGATCCTCAAGGTTTACCTGAAATGTGTACCCGAAAACATCAAAGCTTTGAAATCCTTTATTAAACAGGGCCAAAATGAAGGAGCAACCCGTGAGGCCCATTCAATCAAGGGTGTTTCAGCCAACACAGGATGCCTGGCCATTTCTGAGATTGCCGAAGAGATGGAAACGGCCGGTCGCTCCGAAAACCTTATGCAGATGAAGACACTTATGCCCGAACTGGAAAGGCAGTTTGAAATATGTGTGGCGGAAATAAAAAAATAATTGGGGTCAGAGTAAAATTAAATTTATTGATGATTTGCTGGAACAAAATCGAGGGCTCGATCATAACATCGGCCACCCTGGGGTGGGATCAGGCCTCGGTTATTGAGCTTTTGTTTAAATTTGACGTTAAACAGAGGTTTTTGTCAAAAGCGCAATAACCGAAGCCCGACCCCTTTGACGATAAATTTACTCTGACCCATTTATATGAACCAGCCGATTTGGCCGAAGTTATGATCAAGCCCAAAATCGACGTGCTACGGACGTGCTACGAATAAAGGTAATGGTTGTCGGAAATGATAGATTCCTAAACGAAATTGAAGCGTTGACTGGGCGACGGGTTAAAGAGAAAAACCCGGCAGACCCGTTGGGTGGAGAAAAGAAATAAATTTACTCTGACCCCATTTATATGCTATTGTACGAAATTACCAGAGCGTATGTAAACATAAAAAAGTTGAAGGAATGCCATGCTTGAAAAACCCACCTACGAAGAGCTGGAAAAGAGGGTTTGGGAGCTTGAGCAATCTCTGCTTGAGCTTGAAAACACCGGAAAGTGCAGGTGCTTGTCCAGGGATATGACCTATCGCAGGCAGGCTGAACAAGAACGGCTGAACCTGCTGCGTGCCGTGGAGCAAAGTCCCGCCTCAATTGTCGTTACCGATGATCAGGGGGTCATTCAGTATGTTAATCCGAGTTTCTGCCGGACCACCGGCTATTCCCCAGAGGAGGCCGTGGGTGAAAATCCCAGGATACTGAAATCAGGCAGGCATCCGGATGAATTCTATGAAGAGATGTGGCAAACCATTGAAAGCGGCCTCATATGGCGGGGAGAAGTCTGCAACAAAAAAAAGAGCGGCGAGCTCTACTGGGAAAATGCAACCATCTCCCAGGTTCTCAATGAAAACGGGGAGAGAATAAGCTATATCGCAGTAAAAGAGGATATTACCGAAAAGAAGGAACTGGAACAGCTCAAAGAAGATGTTGAAAGGGTGATGCGCCATGATCTCAAAACTCCTTTGAACAGCATTATCGGGTTTCCTCAACTGCTCATGGAAACCGCCGAATTAACAAAGAGCCAGAAGCGGTATTGCCGGAATATCGAATATGCCGGAAGGCACATGCTTGACATGATCAATATGTACCTTTCCATTTCCAGAATCGAGTCCGGAGAATATGAATTCAATCCCCAGCCCGTGAACATCATCAAAACAATACTGCAGATTTTCAGGGAGATCAAAGACCTGGCCGGCGCAACGGATATCACACGCCAGCTGACCGTCAACGGAATGCCCCTTGAGTCTGAGGTCGATATCAAAATAAAAGGTGAGGAAACCCTGTGCTACGTGCTGCTGATGAATCTTTTGAAAAATGCGGTGGAATCCTCCCCCGGAAACGGAAAGGTGCAGGTCGATATCGTTGAACTTGCTTCCGGGGTTTCCCTTAAGATTCACAACCAGGGAGCTGTTCCCCAGGAAATAAGAGACCATTTTTTCAAAAAATTCATCAGTTCTGGAAAATCCGGCGGCACAGGCCTGGGAACTTACAGTGCAAAGCTCATGGCGGAAATACAGGGGGGATCCATTGCCATGGAAACCTCAGAAGAAACCGGCACCACCGTCACCGTAACAATGCCGGCATGAAAAACAGACCTTGGTCATAACATCGGCCGGGAAACGTAAAAAGAGGAGATCCATGCTATCGGAACAGGAAATAGGAAGCGCCAGGATATTGATAATAGATGATTCCCAGGTCAACCTGGATCTTTTGGAAGGGATTGTGACAAGTGCCGGGTACACCTCTGTCCTAACCCTTTCCGACCCCCGTGAGGCCGGGACTGTTTATCAGGCCTTTCAGCCCCACGTGGTGATGCTTGATCTCAGTATGCCTTACCTTGACGGGTTCCAAGTCATGGCGTTGCTGCAGGAAATTGAAAAAGACTCCTATATCCCCGTGATGGTTCTGACGGCTTTCCAGGATAGACAAACCCGTAAAAGTGCCCTGGAGTGCGGAGCCCAGGATTTTCTGTCAAAACCCTTTGACAACCTTGAAGTGCTGACAAGACTCCGGAACATGATCAGAGTCCGCCTGCTTCATAACCAGACCCAGAACCAGAACATCATTCTGGAAGAAAAGGTGAAGCTGCGTACCATGGAGCTGGAAAAGACCCGGCTGGAGATCATCTACAGGCTTGGACAGGCGGCTGAGTACCGGGACACCGAAACAGGCGCCCATATTATCAGAATGAGCCGGATGTGCAAAGTTCTGGGGGAATTGGCCGGTATGAACGAAAAAGAGGTCGATCTGCTGGTCAACGCCAGCCCCATGCACGATGTCGGGAAAATCGGGGTTCCGGACAGCGTTTTGCTGAAATCCGGCAGACTCACCCCAGAAGAGTGGCAGATAATGACCCAGCACACCGTTATCGGCGGAACACTCCTGGAGGGCCTGGACGACGATCTCATGGTTTTGGCCCGTGGCATCGCCCTGACCCACCATGAAAAATGGGACGGCACCGGTTATCCCTCCGGCCTGAAGAAAGAGAGCATTCCCTTTTGCGGCCGGATCGCCGGCCTTGTGGACGTGTTTGACGCGTTGACATCAAGAAGACCGTATAAAGATCCGTATCCGGCTGAAAAAGCCTTTGAGATCATCAGCCGCGGGCGGGGCACTCATTTTGACCCGGAACTTGTGGACCTTTTTTTTCAAAACAAGGAGCACTTCATAAAAATCAAAGAGGAGTTTTCCGATGACGGGGATGCTGCCAGAGACGGTTACCAGCTCAGTGAAAGGGACAGGGACTAAAATGAACAAAATTATTTTACAGGAGAGTTCTTGATGTCGGCTTCTAATGCCCTCCATATGCTGATTGTGGATGACAATCCCTTTAACCGGGAGTTGATCAAGGAAGTTGCCCTGGCCCAGGGCTTTGTCGTAAAAGAAGCTCAAAACGGCCACGAGGCCCTGGAAATGGTGAAACAGGCCGATTTTGCACTGGTGATGATGGATCTGCTGATGCCCGGCATGGACGGATTTGAAACCACCCGGAAAATCAGGGAAATGGGCAAAGAGTTTCCCATTGTTGCGGTTTCCGCCCTTGCAATGAAACAGGACCGGCAGGAAAGTTTAAGAGCCGGGTGCAACGACTTTTTATCAAAACCCCTTGACCTTGAGCAGCTCAGGACCCTGATTTTAAAACATACCGAAAAGAAGGAATCAACCGCTGAAAATGCTATGCAAAACGGGGAGGACACCCCTCTTCTCCTTTCATTGCCGGGATTCGAGGATATTTTTCTGCTGCTGGTTGAAGAGGATGAGCTGCGGAGAAAAGAGAAATCCGATTTTCTCGTTGAGGCGGGGTTTCAGGTAAAAGCCGTTGCCAATGGTGCTGATGCGGTCGAATTTATTCAAAAATCCAGCGATACCGTCCAGGTGGTCATCAGCAATATTTTCACCACCGGTATTGACGGACTCGGTCTGCTCACCATCGTGAAAAGAAAATTTCCCCGTATCCTGGTGTTTTTGTACACCGAATCCTATGATCCGTCGACATTTCAATATGCGGTTCAGCAGAAAGTGGACGGCATGATTCCCCGGGATCAGTTTGAAACCTCGGCCCTGGACATCATCCGGTCAGCCCTATACCAGTCCGGGCAAAAGGGGTCCCGCACCTCGGAAGCCCGGGTGGCGGAACAGGTCCGCAAGGCACAGGAGCGGCTTATACATCCGGGCTGCATGAATATCTGTCCGTCACTGGATGTGGCCTACCAGTCTTTGTCCGAGGCCGGCGGCGATATGATGCAGTGCCGCAGATTCGGTACAGAGGGAACATGCGGTATCCTGCTGGCCGATGTTGCCGGCCACAGTGTGATGAGTTCCTATACCAGTGCCATCTTTACCGGTCTTCTCATGTCCGTCTGGGACCTTCACAGAGATCCCGTCGACCTTTTGAAAAAAATGGACAGGGAACTGTTCAAGATTGGAAACGATAAATCCCATATCTGTGCCACTGCCCTGTTGTGGGACCGGTGGTCGGGAAAATTCAGCTTTGGATGCGCCGGCAATCCCGGGGGGCTCATCGTAACCTTTGCTTCCGACGGCAGGCCTCGGTTTGAAACGCTTTCAGGAGGCGGTATGGTGCTCGGCGTTCTTGAAAATCATGATCTGTTTCATTTCGGCACCGGCACATTAAAGCCCCAGGCGTACCTCTTTTTATTCTCCGACGGTATCCATGCCTCCGAGCTGATCCGGGCAATTGAAAACAGTTTGCAACGGTTTAACCGACCGGGCATTACGGGAATCTGCAGACAGCTCATGGACACCATGCTGGATAGACGTGAGCCGGCGGATGATATGATCCTTCTTTGCATGCACAATGCCGCCCTGTCCGGCAAGCCGGATTATATTTCATCATACCCGGCCACCTATGAAGCCGTTGACAGCGCCTGTTCCTGGATGGACAAGAGTTTGACGGACAGCAGCATACCAGCGGGTAACGACAGGGATTTTGTGCTTCTGTCCGCCAGGGAAATTCTGCTCAATGCAGTGGAACACGGCAGCGGCGGCAACCCCTCAGCCCGTTTGGAAACACTTCTTTACATCAAAGAAGATGAACTGAAAATTACCGTTATTGACGAAGGAACGGGGTTTGATTTAAAGAAAAACCTCAATACCCCGAAGGAGTTGACACTGGAGCAGATCGGCAAACGCGGGCTGAGCTTTGCATGGTCAAATGCCCATGACATTGTTGCTGAGAATGGATCAACAACCTTGATTTTTAAAGCAAAGCCCATCCGGGAGGAAAAATGATGGAAATTAAAATTTTCACCATATCAGGCAGAAAGGAGTTAATATGATGGACCAGGATGAATTGGTAAAGATTTGTGTCAGAGAATCCCAGGCACATCTTGAGTCGATCGAGTCAGGGGTGCTTGCCATTGAGGAAAAGAATCATAAGATCGATTATGACGAGCTGCGTATAATGTCAAGGTGCCTGCGCAGCATCAAAGGCGCCTGCTCTTTTTACGGTTTCCAGAACATCGGACAGCTGGCCCGGCAGATGGAAAATCTGCTTTTACAGCTTCTGGAACAAAAAACAGAAGCCGGGCCAGGGCTTGTCAACGCTTTGTTGACCGGTGTCAAAGCGTTGAAGGAGATGCTGGATGATATCGGAAAAAGTGAAAAGTACTCCATCGACCCGGCCCTCTCCCTGCTTGAGAAATATGCAGCGCCGGAAGGGGAATCGGGAAAAAAGGTCACGGTTCTGGAGAGACCCCGCCAGGGAAAAAAGCAAAGGGAATTTGAGATCGGTGAAGCAGAGCTGACCCGGTTTGTACAAAACAATCAATTGTTGTACACCCTTACCTTCTTTTTTAAAGAGGATTTGACGGGGAAGGGAAAGAACCCCTTTGATGTGATCAATACCATCAACAGCTGTGGGGAACTGATTGAATCCACCCTGGATGTTGACTGTATCCAGGGGCTTTCCGACTGCCTGGAAAACGATATTTCCTTTGTGACCCTGTTTGCCACGGATATGGCAGAGGAATCTATCGGCAGGATGCTTGATATTCCCCAGGAGCGTGTCTGCCCCATTGACATGAGTGATTATCTTCCACTCCGCCAGGATGCAGTGGATAAAGAGACCCTCTATTTAACACCGGAAACGGATCTGGTGGCCAGCCGCATCGAATCATTGCGGAGCCGGTTTTTGAAAAAGCTCAAGGAAAATCCAGCCGTTTCAAAGGTTGTTTTAAAGGCGGACGGCATTGAAGAGATGGATTCCCTGGGGGTCAACCTGATCATCGGCATTTACCGCCAGGTGGATTCGGAATCCAGATCCTTTGAAATTACCGGCGCGGGGGAAAAATTTTTAAAGGTGGCTGAGTTCTTCCGGTTTCCCGCGCTTTTCGACATCAACAGTGGGGACAATACACCATGATGGATCAGGATGAATTAATCGTCGTTTTTGTTGAAGAATCCGTCGAACATCTGGAATCCATCGAGCCCGATCTGCTCAAGCTGGAGAAGGACCCTGAAAACATCGATTCTGATATCGTCAACAGTATTTTCCGGGCCGTGCACAGCATAAAGGGAGCCGCCGGATTTTTCGGGTTCCAGAACGTCGGGCACCTCTCCCATCGAATGGAAAACCTCCTCTCCCTGTTGCGGGATGGGGAAATTTCCATCACTGACGAGTTCACGGATGCGCTTTTTTCCGGCATAGATCTTCTCAGAACCATGTTCGACGATGTGGGATCAAGCGAAGAATTTGATATACAGGAACCGGTTGACCGGCTCACAGCCCTCATCAACCAGGCGGGGCAACCGGAAAGCATCGTCACTGTAAAGGAACAGCCTGTAACAGGGAAACAGCCCAGAGAGTTTGACCTCCAGGAAAGCGAACTGTCCAGGTTTGTGGAGAAAGGGCAGTTTCTTTACACCATTTCCATCAATTTGAAAACGGATTTGACAGATAAGGGAAAAACCCCCCTGGATTTAATCAAGAGCATCACCTCAACCGGCGAGCTCATTGAATCCAGGCTGGATATTGATGAGATCCAGGGGATGGAGGACTGCCTGGAAAACGAGATCTCCTTTGTGTTCGCCTTTGCAACCGTTCTGGAGCAGGATCTTCTGCCCCGGGCCCTGGAGATCCCGGAACAGAGGATTTCGGTTATCGATATGGAGAGCCGGCAGCTCAAGCAGGGGAGCGAAACCGTGGAAGATTTCGTTTCCAATCTTCTTTCAACATAAACTCTTGAATGTTTAGTTAGCCCATCAATACTAGGCATTAAAGTATCTCCCCTATCTGCAGGAACCCATTCTGTTTTTATGGGGTTTCCTTGTTCATTACAATAATCAACCCTTTTAAATTCAGGCCCAAGCCTCATACCTGCAACTTTTATTAAACCTTCTTGAACTGTCATTTTAATTAAAAGAATTAAATATATTTAAACTTTATTATACTTTTAATGTGTTACAAGATTAGTTTACTAACAGGTGGAGTAATTACATTATCATCTCTACAACCCGGCCTCTTATAAAATTAATTTTGTCTGCA
>JAWOGI010000188.1:0-5334 GCA_046496975.1 Desulfobacteraceae bacterium
GCTGGTGGCGTTGATAAAGTTTCTTAAATCGTTTTTCTTCTGCTGGTTTCATGGTATATACTCCTTTTAAAGGCACCCTGAATTGGGTGCGTCAAGGAAGTATACACTATTTTTGGTTTTTCTGCCGCGTAGCGGCTTCGTCCAAGTGTGCCGGGCAATCTGCCCCAAAGATGAGGGAAGGCCCCTCGGAGCCGCCTTTCAGGAGGAGGCTTCAAACCACCCTGAGTTGCTGTGGTTAAGAGCTATGGTGATGAGCGTCAGGGAAAAGGCATGATCAACATGTCAGGTATGGGTTAAGGAGACGAACGTAAGTGAACCATCGATGAGGTGTCGAAAAACCGTATATTGTCGTCAAAACCGGAATGCTTGGACTATTCCGGGATAAGATCGGAGGAGGCCTGATGATTGTCCGATCGGCGACCGGCATAGAGATGGCGTGAACTTGACTCAGGCTTTGGAATGGAACCCGGGAACCTGTCACATTGATGTTAAGGGAGCAATTCAAGCAGCGGATCTGTGAGAATCTGAGTACCAATGCAATGTACAGGGGCGGAGTCACCCGTAGTAGTTAGGAAGGTGCTGTAATGGCGCTGGAGCGAAGGGGTGGCATTGTTCAGCTTTACCTTTTGGTCAACTGGAATTATAGGAGGAACTGATTGGGAGAAGCAAAGTCATTTGATATTTCTAAATTGGCGGTGTGGGATGCATATATCCTGGTTAAACGCAATAAAGGCGGGGCTGGGGTTGACGCAGTAAGCCTTGGGATATTTGAAGAGGATCTTAAGAATAATCTTTACAAGATCTGGAACAGAATGTCCTCGGGAAGCTATTTCCCGCCTCCCGTCCGAACAGTCTTGATACCCAAGCCGGGCGGAACGCGAACCCTTGGCATTCCAACCGTAGCTGACCGAATTGCACAGATGACGGTTAAACTGTATCTGGAACCGGTCTTGGAACCGGTGTTCGATGTGGATTCATATGGATATCGTCCGAATAAATCTGCACTGGATGCACTTAATGCGACGCGGAGTCGTTGCTGGCAGTCTGATTGGGTTTTGGATCTTGATATCAAAGGTTTCTTTGATAACATTGACCATGATCTGATGATGAAAGCGGTATGCTTTCATACGGACTGCAAGTGGATACGGCTCTACATTGAGCGGTGGCTGAAAGCCCCGGCGCAAATGCAAGATGGCAAACAGGTGGCAAGGAACTTAGGCACGCCGCAAGGCGGGGTCATCAGCCCGCTGTTGGCTAATCTGTTCCTGCATTATGCGTTTGATGCATGGATGAGAAGAACGTATCCTGATGCACCGTTTGAAAGGTATGCAGATGATGTAGTGATTCACTGTAACTCTGAGGAACAGGCATCGTCCATCCACCGGAATCTGAAAGAACGGATGACAGACTGTAAGCTGGAACTTCACCCAGAGAAAACAAAGATCGCTTATTGCAAGGACGCCAACCGGCGGGGCAATTATGAGACGGTCAATTTTGATTTCCTCGGGTACACCTTCCGTCCAAGGTTGTCGAAGAATCGCAGGGGGCAGTATTTTGTAAATTTTTCCCCAGCCATCAGCCGGAAGGCGTTGGTGCGGATTTTTGGTGTCATTCGTGACTGGCGGCTCAACAGATGGACACCCATGGATCTCGAGGATCTTGCAAACTTTGCAAATCCGGCAATTCAGGGATGGATCAACTACTATGGAAGATTCTGTCCATCGGCTATGCACAGCTTGATGATGCATTTAAATCAAAGGCTTGTGAAATGGGCCATGAGGAAATACAAACGGTTTAGATTTAATGAAAAGAGGGCAACACATTGGCTGGGAAGAATCGCATACCGTGAGCCCGGAATGTTTGTTCACTGGAGACTTGGATATAAACCATCGACTGGACAATAAGAGCCGTATGAATCGAGAGATTCACGTACGGTTCTGTGAGAGCCTGAGGGGGAAGTTCCCTCGGGCTACTCGACCCAGGCGTTTAATGCGCTGCTGTTTTTTTCAGGCACGTGTTGCAAAAGGAGTTCGGCAAAATTGAGGGGGTGGTCATGCCGGACCGGCTGTAATCCAAATACCCCCAATGCGCCCAAGGAAATGATATGGCAATGGTTTTTTTCGGTAAAAGAGCTGACCCATGTACCTGAAACCGGGGAATACCGGCGGTACCATCTCCATGAAACCCATGTGCAAAAAGCGATTCTGTCGGTTACATAAATTGAGACCGATGGGGAGCTGCTACTTTACCCTTGTATAGTAAGGGATCTTCCAAAAAATAATCCACGCATCCTGCTTGTCTTTTTGCCCGTCTCCTGCGTTGCGCCAATGGAACATATTTCAATATGCCCCCATTACCGCGCCTTGAAGACGAACAACCCGATCATACAAATTGGCCTGCGCAATATACGTATATTATTTTCTTCCAGATCCCTAAGGTTATGATTTTTACATGAAACTCCGTTCAACCGAACCGCAGTATCTGCTTTTGTTGCGGGCCGAACGGTATGTAACCAGGTCGGCCTGTGGCCGTTATTCATCGAGTTTTACAAACGCCTCTTTACGGCCGGTGTACTTCTCCCTGAGTTTCGGTTTCATCAATTTTCCCGTGGGATTGCGGGGAACAGTGTCAAACACCACTTTCCTTGGCACCTTGTACATGGAGAGCTTCTTTTTTGCAAAGGCGAGAAGCTCCTCCTCGGTCATCTTTCTCCCCTCTTTCAGCTGCACAACAGCCAGGACAATCTCCACAAATTTCTCATCGGGATACCCGATGCAGGCGATATCCTCGATGTCCGGATGGCCCATGAGGGCATCCTCGATCTCCACCGGAAAGATATTTTCACCGCCGCAGGTGATCATATCCTTCATGCGGTCAACAATGTAAAAATAGCCGTCCTCGTCTGTTTTCAAGAGATCGCCGGTGTACAGCCAGCCGTTTTTCATGGTTTCCCTGGTTTTTTCAGGATTCTGATAGTACTCCTTCATCAGTCGCGGGGTTTTAAAAATCAGCTCGCCCACCTCGCCGGCGGGCAGCTCCTCGTCCAGGGGATCAACGATCCTGGCCTCCACCCCGAAGGTAGGCTTGCCAATGGAACCGGGTTTTTCCAGCACATCCTCGGGATAGAGGTTAAAGGTACCGCCGCCCCCACCCTCGGTGATGCCGTAAATATTGGATACCCCGCAGGGCAGTTTTTCCACCAGCTGCTTCATGATGTTGAAGGGCACGGGCTGTGCCCCTATCTCCAGATATTTCCATGACCCAAGATCATAAGCCGTCAGATCGATCTCTTTTTTTTCAATGGCATTTAAAAGGGCCACGGCAACGGGAACCACAAAGAGCATGTCCGTGCATTTCTCTTCACTGACCGCTTCCAGTATCCATTTGGGGTCCTTGAGTTCCCTGACGATGGTGCCTGCAGCGCCGGCGGCATAAAAAGGGGCCCAGAGAAACATGGTGCCGCTGTGGTACAGGGGCAGAAAAAAGAGATAATTGTCATCCTTCTGGACAAAATAGGACATGCCGTTGCCAACGGCGGTGCTGTCAATGGAAAAATGGGTGTGCATCACCGGCTTGGGCTTGCCGGTGGTGCCGGAGGTGAACATCATGGCAAGGGGATGGTCTCTGTCAACGGTTACAAGGGCATCGGAGAGGTCCTCATACGCCTTGATCCCTTTAAAATCGATCATATCATCGGGGATCTCCTCTCCCAGGCAGATATAATGGTTAACAGAGGTCAGCTCATTCTGCACCGGCTTTACAGCGGAAAGAAATTCCGAGCCCAGGATAAAGAGGTCCGGCGAGCAGATCCCTGCGGCGTACTTTATATCCGAACCGTTGAACCTGAAATTCAGGGGAACCACAACCGCCCCCACCCGTATGATGGCATAATAGGTGACAAGCCATTCAAGGGAGTTGTTCTGGAGATGCATGACAAAGTCCCCTTTTTTAACATCGAGCTTTTTTGTCAGATAATTGGCCGTTCTATTGATCTCATCGTTGAACTGCTTCCAGGTCAGACTCCTTCTTGCCTGTTCAGCAGGGGTTCTTTCGATGAGGCAGGTCTTGTCTGGAACATGACGGCCGTGGATTGCCGCGTACCTTGAATAATTCAATTGTAACCCTCCTTTGTTGTTTCCAGGTCCCCTCCTACATCTTCAGCACCACGGCAGCTCCGGTGTCTCCGGCAGCGCATCCTGTAAAGAGCAGATACCCCCCGCCCTTTGCGGCCAGCTCTTCGATGCCCTCAATGATCAGACGGCCGGCCGTGGGAGCCTGGGGATGGCCGAACACCATGGAAGAGCCGAAGTTGTTGAAACCGTTAACATCAATGCCCATCTGGTCGGCCATGTAGATATCGTTGGCTGCAAAGGGATTGTGGGTCTTGATAACCTTGACATCACCGATGGAGATGCCGGCCTTTTCAAGGGCCATCTCTGCGGCAGGCACTACGGCCATGGCCATGAACCCCTTTTTGGCCCTGGAAAACCCGTAGGAAACAACCCTGGCGTTTTTTCTGCTGTCCCGGCTCATCTCTTTTGCCTTTTCTTCTGATGTGACGATGATACCGCAGCTGCCGTCCGCCGGATGGGTCTGGGAACCAAAGGTGTGGGCGCCGCCGGGAAGCACCGGTCTTAACCCTTCAAGCCCCTCCCGGGTTGTCGGCATGACCCCTTCGTCCTCTTCAATGAGGAGGGTCTTCTTTTTTGACACCCTTATCTCCACGGGAAACATGTACTCCCTCTGGAAGGCCCGGTTATCCGCCAGGGCATCTGTATACTGTTCATACCGTTTTACCGCCACCTCATCACACTGCTTTCTTGTTATGCCTGCTTCCCTGACCACATTTTCCGCCGTTTCGATCATGGCACCGCCGGCCCAGGGATCGTTACTGAAATGGTCCATGACCCAGTTTTCCGAAACAACCTGGCCGCCGGGTCCTTTGGGGTTGGGCCACACCGTATGGGGACCGTTGGAGCAGCGGTCGCACATCAGGGTGAACACGTTGTCGCACACCCCGGTCTCAATTTCCATGGCAGCCTGGAACACCCCTGTGGTGGCGGTGGAACACGCCTGGCTGATGAGAAGACCGGGGATCTTCTCGGCCCCCATCAACGCCGAGGCCCACGGCCCGCCGTAAAAGAGTTTCGGCTGGCCCACGGTGACGCCGAGGATCAGGTAATCAAAAACCGACGGATCAATCTTCTGTTCTGAAAGCCATCGCCGGGCTGTTGCCGCACCAAGGGTGATTGAATTCTCGTTTGCCATGCTTCCCTGCCATCTGGCAAAGGGAGTTGAAAAATAGCCTTTGTAGGGGATAAACGCTTTGGTAAA
>JAWOGI010000269.1:0-5523 GCA_046496975.1 Desulfobacteraceae bacterium
CTTTTTTTCTATATGAAAGTCGTGGTGCGCCGGCAGCCGATCCGGGGCCTTGCCCTACGCTCATGGAGCCAGGGCTCCTCTGCGAGTCACGCAGCCCGTCCATGGGCTGCTCCGAGGTGAGCGGCAGCTCCTTCAGCGTCCATGCTGACCGCTGCCGCTCAAAACCGCTACGGACAATGCCCCGGACCGGCTGCCTCTAATTCGACTTTCATGGTTGGTTGTGAGCACGCTGCCCATGGGGGTATTCAGAGAGTTATTCCAAACAAGAAAAAATCCCCTCAAAAACTTATGACTGACGGGTAAGAGACCTTTTTTACCCTTGCGTCGTTGGCCGGGCCGTCATCCTTGTGTTGTCCGGATCGTACAAGGGCATGGTTTTCACCAGGGCAGGGCAGTTGGTTCCGATAATGTTCACTTCCAGCCGTGTGCCGGGTTCTGCCAGTTCCGGCTTTACATAGGCAAGGGCAATGCTTTTTTCAATCCTGTGGCCGTAGCCGCCGGAGGAGGTCATGCCGACCCATTGGCCATTGTGAAAGACCGCATTGAATCCAAGGGCTTCGGCCCCCCTGGTTTCGATCTCAAGGGCAACAAGCTTTTGCGGCACCCCGTTTTCTTTGATTTTTTGCAGGGCCTCTTTGCCGATAAACTCCTTGTCCCATTTGATTGTCCATGCCAGGTTGGTTTCCAGGGGCGTGTGGTGCCGGGTCTGCTCACATTTCCAGCCGAGGAAGCCTTTTTCAAGGCGCATGGACTCCATGGCGTACATGCCGACCATCTCCAGGTTGAACTTTCTGCCCGCTTCCATCAGGGCGTGGTACAGAGGGATCTGCTGCTCGATGGGATGGAAGAGTTCATACCCCAGTTCACCCACATAGTTCATTCGGTTCACGATGCATTTCACCCGGCTGACATGCATGGTTTGGCTTGCGGCAAATGCCATCGGGGAAATCGAGCCGTAACAGATCTTTTCCATGAGATCACCGCTTTTGGGGCCGGCAAGGACAAAGCATCCCATTTTGCAGGTCAAATCCTCCATGGCAACGGACCCGTCTTCCGGCAGGGCGTTTTTCAGCATATGGTGGTCGTGCCGTTTGCCCACACTGGCCGTCACAAGGAAAAATTCATCGTCCCCTGTTTTGACAATTGTCATGTCTGTTTTAAAGCGCCCCTGGCGGTCAAGGACCGGGGCAAGGACAACCCTACCTGTTTTTTCAGGTACTTTCTGGCATGTCAGATTGTTCAGCCACTTCTCCGCCCCGCTGCCGAAGATCTTTGCCTTGGCAAACCGTGTCAAATCCATGAGCCCGACATGGTTCATCACATGCCGGCACTCCCTGCCGACATGGTCAAAGGCGTTGGAGCGGCGCCAGGTGGGGGTCTCTTCCGTGGTTTCGCCTTTGGGGGCAAACCAGTTGGGGCACTCCCATCCAAGGTAGCTGCCAAAGGAGGCATTGGCCGCCTGCTGTAAGGGGTAAATGGGGCTCGTTCTGGCCGGACGGGCAGCCTTGCGCCACTCGTTGGGATAGATTTTGTCGTAGAGTTTTGAATAGGTCTCATTTATCTTTTCATGGTTGTAGGCCCAGTTGGCAAAAGAACCGAACCGCCTGGAATCCACGGCCCAGAGATCGATTTCCGGTTCACCCTCGATAATCCATCCGGCAAGGTAGTGGCCGATTCCCCCGGCCTGGGTGATGCCGAAGCTGTACCCGCAGGCAAGGAAGAAGTTCTTCAGGGGATAGGCCGGGCCGACTAGGGGATCGGCATCGGGGGTGTAGGTGATGGGACCGGCTGTGACGTGTTTGAATCCGGTTTCCCCGATGATGGGAAACCGGTAGATACCGTGTTCGATGTTCTCCGAGATGTTGTCAAGGTCCGGTTCCAGCTCTGCCTGGGCATAGCTCCACGGCACCCCGTTCTTGTACCACTGCTTGGCATTTTTTTCGTACATGCCGAGAATCAAACTGTCCATCTCCTGCCGGACGTAGATGGAGCGGTCCCCGTCCCGGACCAGGGGGAGGTAGTTCTTTCTGTCTTTGACGGCATCGATGCTCTCAAAGAGGATGTGGGTGTGTTCTATGGAAATGGAGGGG
The DNA here is from genome assembly GCA_046496975.1 of Desulfobacteraceae bacterium. Lineage (GTDB taxonomy): Bacteria > Desulfobacterota > Desulfobacteria > Desulfobacterales > Desulfobacteraceae > DATFJZ01. The sequence continues at coordinate 2,091 of JAWOGI010000269.1, forward strand.
ATCTCGATGCCTGCCATGGCGGCCACCTGGGGTGCCCACAGGCCGCCGGCATTGACAACGGTCTGGCAGACGATCTCTCCCTTGTCCGTTGTGACGATCCATTCATCATTCTCTTTCTGAGTGAGGGCTGTTACCCGGGTGTGCAGATGGAACTCCACCCCGAGTTTTCTCGCACCCGATGAAAAGGCCTGGGTGATGCCGCTGGGGTCCACATCACCGTCATCTGGCCAGTAAAGGCCCCCTGTCAGGCCCTTGACATTCATCAAGGGGTGCAGGTCGGCCATCTCGCTGGGGGAGACAAAAAAGAGATCGATGCCCAGGCATTTGTGCATGGAAAAGGTGTATCCCAGTTCGTCCATCCGGTCCCGGTTGTCCGCCGTGCGGATGGAGCCGGTTGTGTGCCACCCCGGTGGATAGCCGGTCTCGGCCTCCAGGTGCTTGTAGATCTCAACGCTTTTTTTGTTGATGGCCGATCCATAGTAGTTGCCGTGGTGAAAGGAACAATTTCCCGCTGCCAGCCAGGTGGAGCCGGAGGTGAGTTCATGTTTTTCCACGAGCACCACATCTGTCCAGCCCGCTTTGGCAAGATGGTAGGCGATGCTTACCCCGATGGCACCGCCGCCAATGATCACAACCCTTGCATGCGTCTTCATTTCTTGGCTCCTTAAATTTAATGATGAACATTGCCAGGCCTGCCTGTAACTGACTCCTGGGATTCGCCTGCCAGGACCTTCTTTCAAATATTTCGTAAGAGAGGAGGGCATGCAGGCCGGATTCCATGTGACATCTTTCTGAGCTGTCATTTGGGTATAGCAATCGCAAATAGCGTACCAGCCCGGCAGCTGGCGGAAAAAAAAGGATGGGCCGGCCTTGACCCTGCATGGCAAGTCTTCTGGGTTCGTTACCGGCTAAGATGAAGGTATGAATAAATCGATCGGGTGATCAAAATGTAAAATCGTGTAAAACAATGTAAAGTCGTGTAAAATACTGTAAAATGGATAGCTTTAGTGAAGATTCTGATGTTGACTTTTTGTGGTGAGGCGGCTATATATGAATCATATCCCAAACCTGAAACAAATAAACAAATAACAATAACCAACCCCTGCAATTTTTCTGATCGAGGTTTGATCATTGTTTTTTTATATGAAAGTCGTGGTTCGCCGGCTGCCTCTAATTCGACTTGGCTCCGCGTCTAGGACCCGACCTTTGTTGTGAGCACGCTGCTCATGATCGTTCTATTGGGATTTGGGATTTATTTGTTATTTAAGAGGTGAGCCCATGCCTCCTGGAAACTCCTCCTTTCAACGGCTTGATATTGAGAATATCCGGCTGCTGCCTGTTTTTGACCGTTTTACCGAAGGGGTGATCATTGCCGATGAAAACGGTGTGATCCGGTATTACAACCATGCCATGTCAAAAATCGATGACATCCCGAAAAAAGAGGCCCTGGAGCGAAGGGTCACGGAAATTTACGATTTTGATGAGAGCCAGAGCAAGATCCTGCTCTGTCTTCGAAGAAAAAAGCCGGTCATAAACCACTCCCTGCTGTACAAGACACGCCGGGGCAAGGTGATCAATTCCATCCACAATGTTTACCCCCTGTTCGAAAATAACCGGCTCACCGGGGCGATCTGTTTTGTCAAAGAGTACTCGGTGCTTGAAGAGACCATCGCCAGTGTGGTTATGCCCAGGGACAAAAAGAGCTACAGCAACGGGACCCGGTTTACCTTCGCCAATATCATCAGTAAAAACTACCACTACCTGAAAGCCGTGGAGATGGCCCGGAAAACGGCATGTTCACCTTCTCCGGTGATGCTCTGCGGAGAAACAGGAACGGGCAAGGAGCTGTTTGCCCAGGGGATACACAACCAGCGGTTCAAAGGTGATCGGCAGTACATGCCCATCAATTGCTCGGCCATTCCGGAAAACCTGTTGGAGGGGATTCTCTTTGGCACCACAAAAGGGGTTTTTACAGGAGCCCAGTCCAGACCGGGGCTGTTTGAAAAGGCAAATCGGGGAAGCGTTTTGCTCGATGAGATCGATGCCATGGGGCGGCAGCTCCAGGCCAAGATTTTACGGGTCGTTCAGGAAAAGAGGGTGAGGCGGCTCGGTTCCTACGAGGAGCGGGAGCTTGACCTGAAATTTATCAGTTCGGTGAACAAGCCTCCCCGGGCATCCATCAAGGCCGAGCGGCTGAGGGAAGATCTTTTTTTCCGGCTCAGTGTGGTGTTCATCGCCATTCCTCCTTTAAGGGAGCACAAAGAGGACATTGATCTGCTGACAGACCATTTCGTAAAAAAGCAGAGCACTGCCATGAACAAAACCATTGCCGGTGTCACCGATGATGTGTTGAATTTGTTTTACCATTACCACTGGCCGGGCAATATCCGGGAGCTGGAGCATGTGATTGAAAGCGCCGCCAACATGGTGGAAAACAACATGTGCATCGGGATGGACCATTTAAAGTCGTGCTTTTTTCCCAGGGTAGAATCAGGGACAACAGACCGTGACACCGACGGCCGGCCGCCATGGAAAGAGAACATTCTCTCCCTGAAAGAGCTGGGCCGTCTGCGGGAAAGGCAGGCCATCCAGCAGGCCCTTGAAATTCACGGAGGGAACATCTCCATGGCTGCAAAGAGCCTTGGCATGTCCCGGCAGCTTCTCCACTATAAACTGAAAAAAATTCCAGGGCAGCAGCCGTCCCTATGATAAAGCCGGGTTTCTGCTTTGCCTGCACTTTTCCAATGGTCTAACATTCCGGCTTTTTCTGATTTTCTGTCGTTTCCTGGTTTTCGCCGTTAAAGATCATCTCGATTTCAACCTCTCCGCCTCCGCTTCTGAGGAGTTTGGCCCCGGGGTATCGTTTTCGGAACACCTTGATCATCTTTTTGTTTTCGGCAAGAACCGTTGCCACAAAGCTTTTGTACCCGTTCTTTTTTGCGATGGTTTCCAGGATTTCCAGCAGTTTTGATGCGATCCCCATGCCGTGGAGTTCCTCTTTGACAAGGAATGCCACCTCGGCAATGTCGTTTTCAGCCTCGGCATAGGAGCCGATGGCTGCGATCTGTTTGCGTTTGCCGATCTGCATCAGGCCGATCAGTGTCATGTTTTTCTTGTAATCCACATCGGCCCACTGCTTCTGGAGCATGTCTCTCGAAAAGACCTTGCGCTTGTTGAAAAACCGGTAGTAGATACTGGTCTCCTGGAGGGAGTAGTAAAAATTTCTTGATTCAAACTCATCCGAAGGAAGCAGGGGACGAAATTCTATGTTTCTGCCGTTGGCAAGCTTCATGTCGTCTTTATAGGCATCAAGAAAGAGAAGATCCTGGCTGGTGGGGGGAAGCTGATCGGGGAAGATGTAACGTCTCTTCTTGGCCTCTTCGATGAGCTGCTGCCTGAATTTCGGGTGGGCGATCTGGGCAAGCTCCATAAC
>JAWOGI010000257.1:0-17764 GCA_046496975.1 Desulfobacteraceae bacterium
CCGATTTTTCTTTTCTCTCCTGGAGGTATTTTGTCAGGTAGGGGATTTCAAGGCTTGTGATGTATGGGACTTCTACCCCCTTGAGGATGCAGGCGCTGTAGCCGGTAAGTGCCGCCAGCAGAAGAATCAGAATGAAAAGGAGGATTTTTCCCGGTTTTCTGGTCTTTTCTGCATCGTTGAAAGCACCGGGAACCTTCCAGTCGGCCATCTCCCCGTCTTCGGTGTTGTCAATGAACCGGTGATGGTCTGCTGGGTGTGACGTATCCGTGGATTCCCCCTGGGGGAAATCAGAAGAAAAGGGGGGCTCCTCTTCTTCTCTGTCAGGTTCTCTGTCAGGTTCTCTGTCAGGTTCTCTGTCAGGCGCCGGCGTCTTTCCTTGATTCTTTTCCTGGCCGTTCAGCACCTCCTCCGGCGTAATGCCCTCCTCTTCGGCCTGGAGGGACGCTTCTATTTCGTCCAGGTCAAAGTCATCCAGCTCATCTTCCAGCTCATCTTCCATGGGGTCGAACTCCTTGTCCGGTTCCGTGGAATCGTTGAAGGCTTCCAGGCTGAGCTCTTCCAGCTCGTCATCCAGGCGTGCCAGTTCATGGGCATCTCCTGGTTTTTCGCCGGATTCTTCACTGGATTCTTCAAAGCCCGGGTCCAGCTGAAAGTCCTCCATTTCCAGGCTTTCCAGGGGAGCTGAATCCGGCTTTGACTCCTGGGAGGTGTCAAACTCAAACTCAAAATTCAGCTCATCTTCACCCCCAAAATCCAGCTCATCATTTTCAAGGTCAAAGTCGCCGGGTCCTTCCAACTCATCGGTTTTTTGCCCCTGGGATGCCACGCCGGCAGTTGCCGTGGGCTCTGATTCACTGTCCAAAAGGAGAGGGTATGCTGTAAAAATATGCCTGCACTGGCTGCAGCGTACTCTTGAACCGTCTTTTTTCAGAAGAGATTCGTCAAGGTTGAATTTTGTTGCGCACTCTTCGCAGGTGATAATCATACCTCTCCCCTTGTATTTTATAGTTTCAGGTCGTATATTGCCGGAAGGTTTCTGTATTTCTCATTGTAATCAAGGCCGTAGCCCACAATAAACCCTTTATCAAGGGAAAAACAGGAATAGGCCACATCAATGTCCACAGTCCGTCTCTCTTGTTTGTCAATCAGGGAACAGATCTTTACCGAAGCCGGATCAAGGGTCTTGAAATAGGCCACAGTGGCGGCAAGGGTATTGCCCGTGTCAACAATGTCCTCCACCAGCAGGATATCCTTGTTGCGAAGGTCGAGATCAGGGGTTTTGGTAAAGGAGATGCTCCCTGTGGAAGATGTCCCGGAATAGCTGGATGCTCCGATAATGTCAATTTCATGGTCAATGGCAATGTTTCTTGTCAAATCGGCAAGAAATATGAAGGCTCCTTTGAGTATGCCCACCAGCACCAGCTCTTTGCCGGCGTAATGGCTGGAAATCCTCTCTCCTGTCTCTTTTACTCTTTTTTGAATCTCCTGGCTGGAGATTACTGGAATTAATTCTGGCATATCAGTTTTATAATCCGGTTTTGGCTAATTTATCAATAAGTTTTTTTTGTTCCCCGTTGAGCTCCTTTGGCATGTCAACATGGATGACAACAAAAAGGTCACCGCACCGGGACTTGTTAAGATAGGGGATGCCCTGTTCTGCCAGACGCATTTTTGCCTTGTGCCTTGTTCCCGGCGGGATATTCAGGCTGATCTCCCTGCCGAGGGGGGTGGCCACCTCTTTTTTGGTTCCAAGGAGGGCCTCGGTGAGTTTTATCGGCTGGGTGACATAGACATTGTTCTCTTCCACACTGAAGCGGGGATCGGCCAAAAGCTTCGATTTGATATAAAGATCGCCCCTCTGGCCGCCATAGGGGCTGGCATCCCCCCTGCCGGCAACCCTGATCTTTTTACCCGGGAGCAAGCCTTTGGGGATTTTAACGGTGATGGAGTCATTGATGCTGCCGTGGTTGATGGTCACTGTCTTTTTTGTGCCGGTGATCACCTCGTCAAGGCTTAGGGCCACCTCGTATTCAAAATCGTTTCCCTTGATGTTCTGACGCTGTCCGCGTCCCCGGCCGCCCATGCCCTGGGAAAAGGGATTTCCTCCCATTCCTCCGCCCCGGGATGAGAAGCCGCCTCCGCCAAATCCAAACTCCTTGAAAATATCTCCAAGGTCAAAGTTTCTGAAAATATCCTCCTGGGAGTAGCGCTGCTGGAAATCGGCTGACCCGTAAGTGTCGTACTGCTGTCGTTTTTCCTTGTCGCTGAGGACAGCATAGGCTTCGCTTATCTCTTTGAACTTTGCCTCATCCTCCTTGTTCCCCTTGGTTTTATCGGGGTGGTATTTAAGGGCAAGTTTCCGGTACGCCTTTTTTATTTCAGAATCAGAAGCGTCTTTTCCTACACCGAGAATTTTGTAATAATCTGTTTCAGCCATAATTTTATCCTTTTTATGCAATTGCAGATGAAAATGGGTCTTCCATCCTTTCATCCACTCGCTTTGTTTGTTTTACTCAACTTTCCCGTCCAATCCTTATCCACCCACTAAAAAGTTGAGCTGTTTCGGTTAGCATATCCGGTGCTGGATTTTTAAATGTATCCATAAAATAATCGGGAAACAGGTGGTGTCAACCGGAAAGCTCATGGGTGTTTCCGTTTGGCAAATTCCTTGACGGCGATCATCACAACAGAGATGGCAGCCGGTGTGATCCCCTCCATGCGGGAAACCTGGCCAAGGGATTGGGGAGCTATCCTGATGAGTTTCTCCCTCACCTCATTGGACAGCCCGTGCACCTTGGAAAAATCCAGGCCCGGGGGAATTTTTAATTTTTCCATTTCCCTGAATTTTTGTATCTCTTTTAACTGCCGGCGGATATACCCCTCGTACTTTATGTCTATTTCCACCTGCTGTTTTACCCGGTTGGCAAGGGGGGTGCCCGGAGCAGGGGCAAGGTGATCCACTGCAGAGTAGTCCATTCCAGCACGCTTGATCAGCTGGTCCAGGCCGATGCCCGTGGTGATTTGACTGCTGTTTTTTGCTTCCAGCCAGCGGTTGACCCCGGGGGTGGGTTTTACCACGGATTTTTTTACCCGGTTTATCTCCTCTTCTGCGGCTTTTTTTATCTCGAGTGTTTTCAACAGGGAGTCCCTGGGAACAAGGCCAAGCTGATGCCCTTTTTCGGCAAGCCTCAGGTCGGCATTGTCTTCCCTGAGCATGAGGCGGTATTCAGCCCTGGATGTGAACATTCTGTAGGGCTCATTGGTTCCCCGGGTGACAAGGTCGTCCACCATGACCCCCATGTAGGCTTCGGATCTGTCCAGGATGAACGGTTCCCGCTTCTGGACCTGGCAGGCGGCATTGATTCCCGCCCACATCCCCTGGGCCGCCGCCTCTTCGTACCCTGATGTCCCGTTGATCTGGCCGGCAAAGAAAAGCCCTTTGATTTTTTTGGTCTCCAGGGTTGAGCAGAGCTGCTGGGGATTGATGTAATCATACTCAATGGCGTAGCCCGGGCGCATGATTTCAGCCTCTTCGAGCCCCTTTACCGAGTGGACAAAGGCCAGCTGGAGTTCAATGGGAAGGCTGTTGCCGAGCCCGCTGGCGTAAATCTCTTCCGTGGTCAGCCCCTCGTGTTCGAGGATGATCTGGTGGCTCTTCCGCTGGGGAAACTTGACAACCTTGTCCTCAAAGGACGGGCAGTATCGGGCCGCCTTGCCGATGATCCCGCCGCCGTAGAGGGCAGAGTGGCAAATGTTTTTTTCCACCAGCTCGTGGGAGGTTTCGTTGGTATGCCCGACATAGCTTGGCAGCATGGGGTTGACGATGGTTTTCGTGGAAAAGGAGAAGGGCTTTGGAACGGGGTCTGAATGCTGGACAGAAAAGCAGGAGAAGTCGATGCTTGGCCGGTGGAGTCTGGGAGGGGTGCCTGTCTTCATTCTTGCCAGGGAAAACCCTCGCTTCTCCAGGGAATCGGCAAGGGCGATGGAGGCAAATTCACCGGCCCGTCCCGCTTCGGTGGTGGTGGATCCGATGTGGATCACCCCCTTGAGAAAGGTGCCCGTTGCCAGGATTACCGTTTCGGCTGAAAAACCGAAACCGCTTTTTTCTATGATTCCGATTACCCGGTCATCTTCAATGACCAGGTCTTCAACCATGAGCTGCTTCAAATCAAGGTTGGGGCAGGATTCCACAACAGCCTTCATCTTCTGCTGGTAGAGAAACTTGTCGTTCTGGGTCCGGGTGGAGTGAACCGCCGGTCCTTTGCTGGTGTTGAGGGTGTGGTACTGGATGGCCGAGTCGTCGGAAACCCTTGCCATGAAGCCGCCAAGGGCATCGATCTCCTTGACCAGCTGTCCCTTTGCCATGCCGCCGATGGAAGGGCTGCAGGGCATGGCGGCAATTTTATCCATGTCGATGGTGGCAAGCAGGGTGGCGCATCCCATGTTGGCTCCTGCCAGGGCCGCTTCGCACCCGGCATGGCCTGCCCCCACAACGATGATGTCATAATTTTTTTTGTGAAATCTCATAACCATTTATTATATAACCAGTTTATGATAAGGTCAACCTCAACCTTGCAGAAAAAACCCGGTGTTTGCATGTAATGGGTTTGAAATATTAGAAAATATTTTTAAAAAGTGGGCTTGGTCATAACATGGGCCACTCGTCACATTTGGCGGGCCAGCGGGGTCAGGCTTTTGTTATTGACGTTATCGGACAGAAAAGCACAGTCAAACCATAAAGTACACGATAATGTTAATAACGAAAGCCTGACCCCACCCCAGGATGGCCCATGTTATGACCAAGCCCTAAAAAGTCCTCTTTGAAGCGAAGGGTTAGGGAGACCAATGGTAACGAGAAGATATACCGATTACAATTCGTATTTGAAATCGATTTACAATGAACGGGTTCAGAAGATCACCGTGGACACAGGACTCGGCTGTCCCAACAGAGACGGAACCGTTGCATGGGGAGGCTGCATCTACTGCAACAGCCTCGGGTCGGGGTCAGGGCTCCTGGAAAAGGGCATGTCCATCACCGAACAGATAGAAAACGGCAGAAAAGCAATGATACGGCGGTACAAGGCAAAAAAATTTCTCGTCTATTTCCAGTCCTACACCAGCACCTACACCTCCTGCAGCAACATGAAAAAGATGTTTGATGCGGCCCTTGCCCCGGAGGGCATGGTGGGACTTGCCATCGGCACCCGGCCCGACTGTGTGGACGAAGAAAAGCTTGCCCTGATCGCCTCCTATGGGGAAAAATACCTTGTCTGGATCGAGTATGGACTCCAGTCGGTCCATGATAAAACCCTCGCCTGCATAAACAGAGGTCACGATTTTGCCGCTTTTGAGCGGGCCGTTGCAATGACCCGGAACAGAAGAATCAATGTCTGTGCCCATGTGATTCTCGGGCTGCCCGGAGAGACAAGAAAGATGATGCTCGAGACGGCCAGGGTGCTTGGGGAGCTCGGTATTGACGGGGTCAAGATCCATCTGCTCTATGTTGTCAAAAACACCCCCCTTGAGAGGATGTGGCAAAAAGGAAAGTATCGCTGCATGGAGCAAAAGGAGTATGTGGAAACCGCATGTGACTTTATTGAGCGTCTTCCCGAAAATGTGGTTGTTCAGCGCATCACAGGGGACCCCCATCCCCATGAGCTGGTTGCGCCGCAATGGTCAACCATGCGCAACGAAACCTTCCACATGATACAAAATACCCTGGAAAAGAGGAATTCCCGGCAGGGGATAAAAAGCCGGTCTCTCCGGGCCTGAAAATCACAAAGCCCACGGGATTGCTCCCATGGGCTCCATGAAGTGTTTTCAACGGGTGGTCTTCACCCGGAAATCATCCCTTTACCGTTTCAGGGTCAGGATTATAGCATGTCCTGCAGCAGTTGAGACAGCGGTCGGCTTCTTTGAGAGCCTCGGTTTCAGGAAGCACAAGATCAACCTCAACAAAGGACGCCAGCCGTTTATCCACGGGCAGTTCGGGCATTTCAGCCCTCTTGATGGGCTTGATCCCCTTGACGGTCTTGAATATGGACTCTTTGATACGTCTGTGCTGGAGAGAGTCCAGGGGGGGCTCCACGTTTTCTCCTTTCAGAAAGAGATCGATGGATCTGGCAGCCCTTCTGCCGCCGCCGATGGCATCCACCACAAGGGAGGGGCCTGTGGCGGCATCTCCGGCGGTGAACACATAGGGAATGGTTGCCTGGAGGGTCTCCGGGTCGTTGTCAATGGTGTTCCACCGGGTCAGTTCCAGCTCGTTCATCCTGGGATGGGGATCGTCCTTGAAGGTCGGTTCCGGGGACTGGCCAATGGCCGTGATGATGGTGTCAACCTCCAGCAGGGTTTCAGAGCCCTCGATGGGTTCCGGCCTCTGCCTGCCGCTGGCGTCGGGTTCGCCCAGCTGCATCTTCAGGTATTCAAGGTGGGTGGCGTGGCCTGCGTCATCGGCAACGACCCGTACCGGTGCGGCGAGGAAGACAAATTCGATGCCTTCGTGTTCCGATGCCACAATCTCCACCTCATTGGCCGGCATCTCTTTTCTTGTCCGCCGGTAAACCATGTAAACCTTGTCAAGACCCAGGCGAAGCAGGGTTCTGGCGCAGTCCACCGCCGTGTTTCCGCCGCCGATGACAGCGGCTTTTCTGCCAAGGTCGAGTTTTTCACCCTTGGAGGCCCTGGAGAGGAAGTTGATGCCGGTGAAGCAGCCTTCAAGGTTTTCCCCTTCAATTCCCAGATCGTAATCCTGCCATGCCCCGACACCGAGGAAAACGGCATTGTACCCCCCGGCCATGAGCGATCCCAGGCCAAAGTCAACACCAAACTTTACGTGGTTGTAGCTTTTGATGCCAAGGTTCAGTATGCCGTCGATTTCCCACTCCAGAACCTTCTTGGGCAGTCTGTATTCGGGAATGCCGTATCTGAGCATGCCGCCAAGCTTTGGCATGGACTCGAATATGGCCACCTCGTGGCCGATGCGCCGGAGAAAAAAGGCGCAGCTCAGTCCAGACGGCCCCCCTCCGATAACGGCGATCTTCTTGCCGGTGTCCGGAGCGCATTTGATGGGAATGCGGCTGCCGGTGTTCATCTCGTAATCCGCTGCAAACCGTTTTAACTGGTTGATGGAGACCGGTTCATCTTCAATGCCCCTCCGGCACTCCGCCTCGCAGGGATGGGGGCAGACCCGGCCGCAGGAGAGGAGCAAAGGATTCCTCAGGCGTATGGTCTGCACCGCTGCAAGGTATTCACGGTTTTTGATGTGCTGGATGTATTTGGGAATGTTGATTTCCGCGGGGCAGGTCTGGGCGCAGGGAGCCAGGGGATCGTTTTTCTGGTTGAACTTCAAAAGCTTTTCCGACATGTTTTTGACTTCGATGATGTTTTTTGGGCAGGCGTGCTGGCAGGCGCCGCACCCGACACACCGGTTGTCATCCACAACGGGGTGGCCGTCTTTGCCCATGTGCACGGCATCGAACTGGCACGCCTTGACGCAGTCGCCAAGGCCGATGCATCCGATGTGGCACTCCCTTTTCCCGCCGAACACCACGGCCATGGCCTTGCACGAGGTTACCCCCATGTAGTGGTATTTGTCGGCAGCCCTGACACCGCCGTCGCACATGTTGTAGGCGTGGGGGGTTTCCGCCGTTCCGGGATCCATGCCCATGATGGCGGCAACCTCGGCGATCCCTTCGGCGCTTGAAATAACACAGACGCTGGGGGGTTCCTTGCCCGTGACAACTGCCTCGGCAGCAGCCGAGCAGCCGGCATATCCGCAGCCGCCGCAGTTGGCGCCGGCCAGGTTATTCTCGACCTGTGCGATTCGCGGGTCTTCGTACACGTAAAATATTTTTGAAGCAAAGCTTAAAACCAGGCCGCACACGCCGCCAAGTCCCAGCATGAACAAGAGAGCTTCAGCCATGATATCTCCTTCTGGTTATACCATTCCTTTAAAGGCGAAAAACGAAAGGGCAACCATTCCAGCTGTTACAAGACCGATGGACGAGTCCTGGAGCGGTTTGGGCACCCTTGCAATGTCGATACGTTCCCTGAGACCTGCAAACAGAACCAGCGCAAGGCCGAAGCCCACGGCATAACTGAATGCAGCCACCAGTGCCTGAAGAAAGGTGTACTCTTCATTGATGTTGATCAGGCAGACACCCATGACGGCACAATTGGTGGTGATCAGGGGAAGGAAGATGCCAAGGCCCGCGTAGAGGGCCGGAATACTTTTTTTCAGGAACATCTCCACAAACTGCACCAAAGAGGCGATGACAAGGATAAACGACAGGGTCCGTAAAAACTCTATGTCCAGGGGTTTTAACAAATAGGTGTCGGTTATCCATGTGATGATGCTTGCCATGACAAGAACAAACACAACGGCCATGCCCATGCCCACAGCGGTTTCCATCTTTTTTGATGTGCCGAGGAACGGGCAGTTTCCAAGAAACTGGGCCAGGACAATATTGTTAACAAATATGCAGCTTATGGCAAGAACAAAATAATCAGCCATTTTCGTTGTCTCCTTTTATTTCTTACCGACCAGGTTCATCAGGCAGAGCATCAGACCCAGGCCCATAAATGCCCCGGGAGCTTCAATCATGAATGTAAAGGGCAGAAAGTCCGGGCCGAACACCGGTGACCCCAGAAGGGTTCCGGCGCCAAGGCACTCTCTCACCGCACCAAGGGCGCCCAGCCCCAGGGTGAAGCCGACTCCCATGCCAACACCGTCGGCCACGGCAAGGTGGGCGGGGTTTTTCCCGGCAAAGGCCTCGGCCCTTCCAAGCACGAGACAGTTCACAACGATCAGGGGGATGAAGATGCCCAGCTGGAGGAAGAGCTGGTAGGTAAAGGCCTGCATCATAAGCTCCACCACGGTGACAAAGGTGGCGATGATGACAATGTAACAGGCGATTCTCACTTTTGGTGGTATGATGTTCCGTAAAAGGGATACCAGCAGGTTGGAGCAGATCAGTACAAAGGTGGTTGCAAGCCCCATTCCTATCCCGTTTTCAGCGGTTTTGGTTACAGCAAGGGCGGGGCAGAGGCCCAGAACAAGCCTGAAGGGGGGGATCTCAGCCCAGAGGCCCTTGGTAAACTCTTTTGCCATGGATTGTGCCATAACGGTGTCTCCTAATTGGCCAGTTGGTTGATCTGGTTGTTGATTTCAGGTTTTAACCGCAGGTAGATCTCTTTTGCCCGTCTTGCGGCAACGCAGACCCCCTTTGAGGTGATGGTGGCGCCGGACATGGCGTTGATATCGCCGCCGTTGTTCTTGACAGCAAACACCGCCTCCTTGATGGAGAGTCCTGCAAACTGGGATACAAACCTGGTATTGTCCTTGGCCCTGGAGCCAACGCCCGGGGTTTCCGCGTGGGTGGTTACCCTCATGCCGACAACTTCGTCGGAACCAAGGTCTATACCCACCATGAGCCCGATATCACCGCTGTACCCTTTGCCCTTTGCTTCAAAGGCAACAGACGTGCTGTCGTCCTGTTTTCCCACGAAAAAGGTGATACTTTGATCCTTGTCCTGGATTTTAAACCTGTCCTTCAGCGGGTCGTTGTCAACGTCACTGAGGATTTTTCCTATGGCCGGTGCTTTCTGAAATTTCAGAATCTGGTTTTCAATTCGGTCTTCTGTCCCGGATTTTACAGCGGCAAGCAGGCCGCCTGCAAAGGCGCTCAACACCGTCAGGACAACAACCATGCTTATCATTTCACGCATTGTTTACACCCCTTCCCAGAGCCGTTGGTCTGATTTTGTCAATGAGCGGGTTAATTAAATTTATCAGCAGAACGGCAAACACTGTGCCGTCCGGATAAACGCCGAGGTTTCGGATGAGAATCGTCATGACCCCTCCCATGGCGCCGTAAATCAGCATGGGAAGGAAATTGACCGGAGAGGAGGAATTTTCCGTTGCCAGGAAAAAGGCCCCCATCAGTGTATAACCGGCAAACAGGTGGAACATGGGGCCGGCATAGTGATCCGGGGCGGCAAGGTGGAAAATCATTGCGGTGACAATGATGCCGGCGATATAGGCAAGGGAGATCTCCCAGCGGATGTATCCCCTGAGGATCAGGTAAATTCCCCCGAGAATAAGGCCGGCTGCGAATCCGGTGCCGATGGCGCCGATCTCTTTTCCCATGATCAGATCGGAAAGGGAAAAGAGATCAACCGCTGCAGCACCCTGGTGTTTCAGGGCGGCCAGGGGGGCGAGGGCGGTAAACCCGAAATCGTAGTTGACAAGTTGTGCGTCAAAGTCAAAGAATCCCTTCCACGAGACCATCAGGATGGCGATACTTGTCAGGGCGGGGCTGAAGGGGGTGGCGCCGATGCCTCCATAGATCTGTTTTCCCACAACAACGGCCACAAAGGTTCCGGTGACCACAACCCACCACGGAGCTGTCACCGGAAGCATCATGGCAAGGAGCAGCCCTGTCAGGGCCGCGTCGTAGTCTCCAATGGTGATGGTTCTCCGGGAGATGACATTGAACAGCAGCTCCCAGAGCATGGCCGTTGATACGGCCAGGGTCAGAACACCCAGGGCGGGCATGCCGAACCGGATGATACCAAAGAGAACCGCAGGAATAGCTGCTGCCATGATATTGAGATTCATTTTTGATATGGTATCCCCATCATGCCAGAACGGAGCGTGGGATACGGTGTATTTGTTCTGTTTATCCATTGACAGCCTCCGTTTCCTGTTCTGATTCTATCAGCAACAACTCGTGTTTCCCAAGTTTTATATATTGGAACAGTGGAATCCTTGCCGTGCAGACATAGCTGCACAGTCCGCAATCGATGCAGGCGTTGAGATCAAACAGGTCCGCCGCATCTTCGTACCTGTCAGCCTCGATATTTCTTACCAGAAGGTTGACCGGTATATTGGCCGGGCAGATCTTGATGCATTTCCCGCAATTGATGCAGGGATAGTCGGAAACATAGGCAATGGTTTCCCTGTCCTGGATGATGATGGTGTCCATGTCAGAAGTGACAGGGTGGTACAGGGTATAGGTGCTGACTCCCTTCATGGGACCGCCGATGATAATTCTGTCTTTTTCATTGACCTGGAGGGAGAACTCCCTGAAAATCCTGTGGATGGGAGTGCCGATGGTGGCTTTGACCCGGTGCCTGCGCCCGTCCTTTCCAACCAGGGTGATAACCTTCTCAAACCCGGGAAACCGTTCCCGGTATGCCCGGGCAAGGGATATGAGAGCTTCCGGGGAGATAAAGCAGACGCCCATCTCTTCGCAGCTCTTTCCGGCAGGGACCACGGTGTTCAGATGGTCCTTCATGATCATCTTCGGAAGTGCATGGGGATGGAACGGCGAAATTCGTAACACCCGCATCCCTTCAAGCTCTTTTGTCAGTTGTGATCCTTCGGGGACGGTGATGTAGGATTTTGTAATCCCCGTCATTTTTTCAAGGAGCCCCATGCCCTGTCTGATCTCTTCCATGGCCGTTGCCGTAAGGTATTGGCTGGTGGTGGAGAGAAGATCCATGTCAGCCCCGGTGATCACAAGGGTGTGGATTTTGCTGTCAGGGTCGGAGAGAATTTGAAAGGGGAGGAGTCCTGGAAGAGATCCGAGGAATTTCTCAGCCGATTCCAGGTCTGGAACGTCGGCAAAATCGTCAAATTCGTCTACCTTTTCTTCACTGTTCTTTCGTTCAATGATGAAATAGGTGGAGACCTTGCCGAAGTCACCTGTGTACGATGCAATGGATGTTATGGTTCCGGTACAGGGGGAGGTGACATAGTTTCGGCTCTCCTGGTAGAGAAAGAGCCGCTGGCCTGTTCTTACCGTGTCCCCTTCCTGGAGAATTGTTTTTCTGGTGCTGTCCAGCGGTTCATCCAACAGCAGCAGCATTCTTGGCGGTATGGGGATCTTTCCCGGTTCCTCTGGATCTGGTTCAACCAGATCGTACCTGAGCTTTGCACTGGTCAATTGAAAAAATGGTCTTTTAATCATAGCGAACCTTTGTTGGGTAAATTATGAACCATGAAAATCAGGGGATAAAAAGGTCTGTTACGCTTCTTCCCTCCTAAATCGCATGGCAGGAATTACACTCCACAGGGCCTGAGCCATAATCCTCATGGCACCCTTTGCAGATTGCATGGAATGCATCGGATCTTCCCGGCATGTACTCGTCACCTGTGGATTCATGACATTCACTGCAGTTGTAAATCTCATCATCTTCAAGGTTGTGATGACAGTCCAGGCAGTACAAGTCGTAATCGTAAACGTGACTTGCGTGGCTGAGCAGAACTTTACCGGCTGCATTTTCAAACATCAGTCGTACCGGTTCATCAGGGTCGGGAGGAGGGAAGGCAGCATAGCATGCAATGCCTGTTACGAATAAAACAATTGATAGGATTAATGCGGTGGGTAAATTTTTCTTTGAGGTCATAGGGGTGCGCCCTCTTTTTAAAAATCGTTAATGCCGATTGTGATCGCTGCATCGATGCCAGGGTAACCAGAACAATGGCACTGCAACGACAATTCGAAATCATTTAACCTGACCCTCCATATCTTAAAACAGTCCAAGGTTCAAGTAAAAATGTAATTTTTTTTTTGAACTGGGTTTGCCGGGAAAAGATGGCAGGAGGCAAGAAATATTATTATCACAAACAGCTGCGGTTCCACACAAGAGAGCCAAATTGAGCGGCAGCGGTGGGCATGGATGATCTAAACAGCTGCCGTTCACGTCGGAGCAGCCCATGAAGGGGCTGCGTGACTCGAAGAGGAGCCCTGGCTACATGAGCACAGGGCAATACTTCGAATCGGCTGGTAAAAAACATTCTGTTTTTAAACTTCCCTGCAGGCCGCTTTGCCGGGAGCACTGTCGGAACGACCCATTCTTCTGACAAGGTGGGGGGAGAACTCTTTTTTTCTGGAAAGGCTGGAGTTGATTTTTCTGATGATGAAAAAAGCGCCTGCAAAGCATAAAAATCCTGACAGGATGGATGCCAGGGAGCTGTCAATTTCCATCAGGGGGGCAAGTGCTTCACCGGCTGCAGCGCCTGCCATGAGCATGAGGATGGGGAAGATGTAAAGGAGGAATGTTATTTTGAGCAGGGAACCCGTGTTGAATCCAAGGACAACCTGATCTCCTGTAACGGCATTCAGGGTGTTGTCAACCTGGACGGTCATCTCTTTTATATTCTCTTTTTCACTGCATCCCTTGCTCGCTTCACACGCCTCACACGATGACGCGCGTTTGGTTTTTACCCATACCTTTGACCTGGTGGCGCTGGTCACAATTCCTTTTTCTGTTGCCATGTGATAATGATTCCCGGTTTTTGGTGGTTGATGAAATACGGGCTTGGTCATAACATCGGCCACTCGTCACATTTGGCGGGCCAACGGGGTCAGGCTTTTGTTATTGACGTTATCGGACAGAAAAGCACAGTCAATCCATAAAGCACACGATAATGTTAATAACGAAAAGGTGACCCCACCCCAAGGTGGCCGATGTTATGACCAAGCCCATGAAAAACAGACAACGGACAGGGGCTTGGTTTGCCTCACTGCTCATGCATAAAAATTGATGCCCAACTCTTTTTTCTTCTGTCGGTATTCTGCTTCTACTTTCTCTTTTTCCTGTTTGTATTCTGCTTCAAGTTGCCGCTTCTCCGTGGTGTACTCCCGGCCTAAAGCTTCTTTTTCCCGGTTAAGCTTTTGATCGAGCTGTCTGGCTTTGGCCGTTATTTCTACATCATAGGCCGGTTTCTTTGGGTCAACAGCTTTGTTCAGGTTCTGGACGTGGCTGTCTGTCTTGTCTGCCTGGAATATCTGTGTCTGATAGTTTAATGAGCCGTTGATGCCGGTTGCTGTGGGTGGCATTTTGAACTCCTTCACTGGTTTTCAAACAGATACCCGGTGCGCAGGCAGGCTATGGGTCGGGCAGATCATGCAACGATGTTGACCATCTGCCGTGCCTGCTCATTGCTGTTTTGGGGCATTGTGCCGGTTGTGCCGGCAGAAGCCTCGGTTGTCTGGGGCGGAGCCTGTGTCTTTTCCGTCTGGTTTGCTTCAGCGGCAAGCTGCTGGGCCTCGGGGGTGATGTTTACCTGAAAGGCCTGTTGCGCACGGGCTGTGCTGTTTTGATCCAGCTCGCTCCTGGATGCTTCAAGGTTCTCTTGCCCAAGAAGGGTCTCTCCGGACGCCTGGGTCTGCCGGGTTTGCTGGGTCTGGTTCTGGGTGTTCAGATATGTATTTGCTCCTGATACACTGTTGATCTCCATGATATACCTCCCTCTTCTTTGATTTTATATCATTATCACTATAATATACATCAAGAAAAAAAAGTCAATTTTTTTTCATTTTCTTCTTGACACTGTTATCAAGAACGTATATAACCTGCAAGTCTTTTTGAGAGACATGCTCCCCAGTAGCTCAGTCGGCAGAGCAATTGGCTGTTAACCAATGGGTCCGCGGTTCAAATCCGTGCTGGGGAGCCAACACAACACACAAGAGCCCTGAAACTTAGTTTCAGGGCTCTTTTAGTTTAAGGACCACGGGAACAGACTGATTGTTCTTGACAGGCAGCCTGTTTTCCGGATAAGGTTTTTTGAGGGTATACGATCAACGGTTCTGCAAAGTCTCCTGGCTGTGTGGAGGCCATTTACCTGCAAGGGTTTTTGATTTGGAGATGAATGAACAGAACAACGCTGCTTACAATTGATGATGAACCGTATATTCGAAAGAGTATCCGGTTGTTTTTTGAAGACTACGGGTTCGCCGTCCTGGAGGCGGACAACGGAAGAACGGGAATTGATCTCTTTAATGAAAAACAGCCGGATATTGTCCTGCTGGATCTTAGAATGCCCGAAATGGACGGGTTAGAAGTTCTTGAAATCCTCAAGAAACTTTCGCCTCTGACGCCTGTCATCGTGGCTTCCGGCACTGGAAATGTTGCAGCGGTTGTCGATGCCCTTCACCTGGGTGCCTGGGACTACATTCTCAAACCGGTTCAGGACATGAGTGTTTTGCTCCATTCCGTGAAAAAGTGCCTGAACATCAGGCGCTTGCAGAAAGAGAACATGGAGTACCAGGAACACCTTGAAACGGTGGTCCAGGAGAGGACAAGAGAATTAGAAAAGAGCCAGGAGAAATACAGGGCTGTTTTCGAATGCACGGGAACTGCCACGGCCATCCTGGAGAAGGATACCACCATTTCCATGGTAAACGCCGAATTTGCAAGACTTGCCGGTATGCCCGCTGAGAGGATTCAATGGAAAACAAATTGGGCAGATTTTGTTTACCCCGATGATCTTGAAATGATGCAGCGCTACCATGAAGCGAGAAGAGATCCGACCGCAGGATCAGCCGTACCCAAGCCGTATGCGTTCCGGTTTCTGTCCAGGGATAAAAAAATTCGGCACATCTGCCTGACCGTTGGCATGATACCGGGGACGGATAGATTCGTTGCCTCTCTTCTGGATGTTACAGAGCAGAAAATGGCCGAAGCCAGGTGGGAAGAGCTTGAAAAACAGCTGAGAAAGGCCCAGAGAATGGAGGCCGTCGGCACCCTTGCCGGAGGAATTGCCCATGATTTGAACAATATTCTCAGCCCGGTGCTCGGGTATGCCGACATGATCATGCGGGAATCCGACCCCGATGGCACGGTATACAGCAGAAGCGGGAAAATCCAGAAGGCGGCTTACAGGGCTGCTGATCTTGTCAGGCAGATCCTCTCTTTCAGCCGGACCAGGGAGGAGGAAGCAAGGGCCGTGGCCATCCACCCCATTGCCAGGGAGGTTGTGAAACTGCTCCACGGCTCCATACCCTCGACCATCGAAATCGTTGACAGGATCGACAAAAACTGCGGGTATGTAAAGGCCGATCCCACCCGGATACACCAGGTTTTAATGAATCTGTGCACAAATGCCTACCATGCCATGGAAACAACCGGCGGCCGGCTTGTTGTGTCACTGGAAGAGAAGCAGATTTTCCGGGACAACCCCCTGGACTATCCCGGTGTGAAGAAGGGCAAGTATCTCCTCCTCGCCGTCAGCGACACCGGGTGCGGAATGGACGAGGTGGTTCAGGAAAGACTGTTTGACCCCTATTTTACCACCAAGGAAGAGAGCAAGGGGACGGGCCTCGGCCTTGCAACGGTATACAGCATTGTCAAGAGCTGTTCCGGAGAGATCAGTGTTAAAAGCGTCCCTGGACAAGGCACGGTGATCTCCATTCTGCTGCCCGCGGTTTTGAATCCCAGGGAGGTGGAACAAAAAGTTCGCCAGGCAAAAGCCCTGGAAAAGATCCAGGAAACAAGACTCCTTGTTGTGGATGATGACAGGGAGATAGCAGATATGTACAAGGAGGGGTTTGAGCTGCTGGGATACCGGGTTGTTGCCTTTTATTCCGGTGTTGACGCTTTGAACTATTTTTCAGGCCATGCCGATGGTGTTGATGCCGTTGTTACAGATCAGACAATGCCGGGCAAGACAGGTTTTGAGATGGCAGGCGAAATGCTGGCTGTGAAAAACGATATTGCCATCATTCTCTGCAGCGGCCATTCAGAAGCAGTCAATGACAGCAAGGCAGAAAAGGCGGGCATAAAGCGGTTTGTGCCCAAGCCGGTTTCTGTTGAAAAGCTCTCCAGTATCATTCAGCAGGTTCTGGAGTAAAGCACTGTCCACAGGATCCTGCTCTGAGCAGGGCAGTTCTAACAGGAGGCGTAATGGATGAAGCGAGGGTTCAGGTCCTCATTCTTGATGATGAAGAGAGTATCCGGCAGAGTATCTCCGCTTTTTTTGAAGATGAGGGCTTTGTTGTTTTTCAGGCATCCAGCGGGGAACAAGGGCTTGAACTGGTAAAGAAAAACAAAATCGACGGAGCGGTTGTGGATATCCGGCTGCCGGGTATGGACGGTAACGCCTTTATTTTAAAGGCATTTGAAATTCAGCCGGCGATCCGGTTTCTCGTGCATACCGGTTCCACCGACTATGTTCTTTCCGAGTCGGTAAAATCGGCGGGGGTTTCCCCGGAAGATGTGTTTGTCAAACCGGTTCACGATCTCACTGTTCTGGCTGCCTGGCTAAAATCCGGGGGCGAAAAAAAAAAGAGGCCTTGACCCTGACATGGGCCATACCGCATAACTGGTCAGGCTCATGATAAAGCCCCGTGTTGACTCTTTTCTTTCGAATAATGGAGTGCCCATGGAGACCACTGGCAAAAAAATTCTGGTCATTGATGACGAGGCGTTTATCAGGGAGAGTGTTACAAGCTTTTTAGAAGATTTCGGTTATGATGTCATCGAAGCGGAAAACGGACGAAAAGGGCTTGAGCTGTTTGAAAATGAGACGCCGAACCTTGTGCTGTGTGATCTTCGAATGCCGGAAATTGACGGGCTTGAGGTCCTTGGGAATGTCACGGATAATTATCCGGAAATCCCCATTATCATCGTTTCCGGGGCAGGTAACATCAAAGACACTGTTGAGGCGCTGAAGCTTGGCGCCTGGGACTACATTATCAAGCCGGTACAGGATCTCAATGTTCTCTCCCATGCCGTTGAAAAGGCCCTTGAAAGGGCTTCTCTGCTCAAAGAGAAGCAGCAGTACCAGAAGGATCTTGAAAAGGCCAATGCCGAATTGAAAGAGTCCTTTAAACGCCTTGAACAGACAAGGGATCAGCTGGTTCAGTCGGAAAAGATGGCCACCCCGGCCACAAGCCCGCCAAGGGCGGCCATCTTTTCCGACTGAACCAGCTGATCCCTTGTCTGTTCAAGGCGTTTAAAGGACTCTTTCAAT
>JAWOGI010000259.1:0-3292 GCA_046496975.1 Desulfobacteraceae bacterium
TCCAATAAAACAAGGATCAAACCTCGACCAGAGGAACTTCGTGGTTTGGTGATTGTTATTTGGTGATTGAATATTCTTTGTTATTTGTTATTTGTTATTTGTTATTTGTTATTTGTTATTTGCTTATCCCTGACAACAGAGAGGGACCAGATATTGCCGATGCCCCCGACCATTTCCACCCACCCGGTGAATTTTTCCGTGTTCACCGCTTCGATAAGGGTGGGGTTGTACAGGGGAAAATAGGGCACATCCCTTAAAACAATGTCCTGCATTTCCCAGATGAGCTTCTGTCTTTTTTCCTTGTCCATGGCAGCCAGGGAGGCGTCGGCAAGGCGGTCAAACTCTTCGTTGCGGTAACCGCTCATGTTCCACCCCCGCTCTTTATCGTTTTTTGAATGAAAAAAACTCCTCAAATAGTCCGGGTCCAGGGAGAGCCTGCCATAGCCGAGAATAAAGGCATCAAACTCGTGCATACCCTTTACCTTGTCGAGAAGTGCCCCAAAGGACATGGGGCGGCTGGAGGCCGGAAGGCCAAGGGCCTTGACCCACTCCTGGATCATGGTACCGCAGGCCGCGCGCTGGGGATCATACCCGGCAGGTGGGGTCAGGATGGTAAACCGTTCCATGGGTTTGCCTCCGGGAAGGCGGATGGTGGAGGGCTCAACCACCTGGTTTTCAGCGTTTATCGGCGGGGTCTCCCAGGTGTACCCGGCTTCAGATAAAATCCGCCAGGCCCGATGAATTCGCTGATTCCTCGAAAACCCTTCGCCGTATCGGGGAAGGCCGGGGTTGTGCCAGAAGCTGTTTCCCTTTGGCACCACAGAACTCATCTTTGTGGCAAACCCCTGCATAATACGGGAAACGATAAACTCCTTGTCGATGATCATTGCCACAGCCCGCCTCAACGGGGGATGGGAAAAGGGCGGCCTGCGCAGGTTAAACCCCATGTAGTAGAAAGCACTTTTTTTGCTGACAAAAACGGTTGTGTTCCTGTTCCGGCGCAGCCCCTCCATATGACCCGGCTGGATACCGGACCAGTAGTAGTCGATGCTCCCCTTTTTCAGGGCAAGGATGGCAACATCGGCAGACCGGTAGACTTTAAAGAGGAGTTTTTCGATGTAAGGTCCCAGATTGTGGCCCTGAATGGTTCTGCCGGTTCCAAAAAACAGGGGATTTTTCTCAAGAAAGATATAGGACCCGGATCGTCTCTGTTTCAGCACAAAGGGCCCGCAACCCAGGGGTTTCTCGATTTTATGGTTGATCAAAGCCCGGTAGGGTTTTTCCTTTTTAAGGGCATCTTGTGCAATGGGTCCCCACTTTTTTTGGGAAACAATGGGGATACCCAGGGAGCGGGTGAGAAAAATGGCCTTGGGCGTTTTTAGAAAAAAACGGACCGTTCGCCTGTCAACGGCTTCCACCCGTTCAACAAACCGCCATTTTGAGATATACCGCGGCACCTTAAACTGCTTGATCAGCCCGATGGTAAACACAACATCATCGGCGGTGAGATCTGAGCCGTCGGACCATTTAACATCCCTCAATTCAACGGTGTAGGATAAGTCTTCCGGGTTGTACACCGGTTCGCTCCTGGCAAGCCAGGGAACCAGCTTGAGGGTTTCAGGGTCCCGTATGTAGAGATGCTGGTAAATCAGGGAGAGGACCTTCCTGGAATTTGCGTCACTGGCAAGCCAGATATTAAGGGTTTCCGGCTCTTCGGAAATCCCCAGTTTCAGGACGTTTCTATCCGTGTTCCGGGAACAGGAGAAGCCGACCAGGACGATTAACAGGATAAAAAGAACCGATTTGACCGGTATCCCCCATGGGAATCTGTTACCCATGCCCCGGCACCCCTGCCCTCTTTTCAAGAAAATCCACCACGTCGGTTTCAACCGTGACACGATTCAGCTGATTGATCCTTGGAATTCCCCCGGGGCTGACACAGTTTATCTCCATTAATTTCTCTCCTATCAAATCCACACCCACAAAAAAGAGTCCGTCCGAAACCAGTTTGGGACCGATTGTTTCGCATATGTGTCTTTCTTTGTCGGTGATTTCATGGTAAAGCGATTTGCCGCCGGCATGGATATTGGTCCTGAAACCGCCGTCAACGGCTTTTCTTGACATGGCGCCGAGAATTTTCCCGTTGAGCATGAGAATTCGAACATCGCCCTTCTCCCTGACCTCTTTGATATACTCCTGGACCATGATGGTTTCCCGTTCAGGATAGGGCCGGTAGGCGCATACATAGAAATGGATCAGGGAGTTGAGATTCTCCTGGTCTTTCGTGCTTACCTTTATTACCCCCTGTCCGCCAAACCTGTCAAGGGGTTTTACAATCATGTCCCCGCCAAAGTCGTCAATGATCCGTTTGATTCTTTCCGGATCCCTTGAAATATGGGTTTCAGGAATAAATTCCGGGAAATTGAGACAGTAAAGCTTGCTGTTCGCCATCATCACCCCGGCGGGATCGTTTATCATGAACAGCTTCTTTTTTACCGGCGCGAGAAATTCCATGGATTTATAGTTCAAGGGGGGATCTTTTCTCAAAAAGAGCACATCCATCTCCCCGATTTTCTTGAAGATCCTCTCCCCGGTTTTGATCTTTTCCATCACGTCTTCCCAGTACTGTTCCAGCGAGAGATCCCGGGACACCGTGATATCATCCATTCGGGCAACCACGTCCTGGGCCCTGACATAAATATCGTGGGGTTCCAGAAAATAGAGGGTGTGCCCCCGCCTGCTGCACTCGTGCATGATATGGCTCGTTGTCTCATATGCAGGAGAGATCTGTTCCGGCCTGTCCATCAAAAACGCTATTTTCATAAAACGTGTACCTCTTTTTTTTTTATAAGAAACGCTCGATAGAGCCTTGCCGTTGGCGGCGTTTCATCTTTCGTTGTGGCCGATTCCATGACCATGGACCGGCCATGCCGGTTTTATATGAAAGTCGTGTTGCGCCGGCAGCCGATCCGGGTTTTGCCCTACGCTCATGGAGCCAAGGCTCCTCTTCGAGTCACACAGCCCGTCCATGGGCTGCTCCGAGGTGAGCGGCAGCTGTTTAGAGCATCCATGCTCACAGCTACCGCTCAAAACCGCTACGGGCAAAACCCGGATCGGCTGCCTCTAATTCGACTTTCAACCTTTGTTGTGAGCACGCTGCTCATGGCTGTTATATCGAATTTGGAGGCGGCATCGGCGACCGACGTTTCTTTTACGTACTGCAATATCTCACCCTTTTGTGCTCTTGAATAGCGTTTCCCCCGTTTCGGGCATTTTTCCCGGGATTTTTTTG
>JAWOGI010000289.1:0-12845 GCA_046496975.1 Desulfobacteraceae bacterium
GGTCGAGGTCGTGCGATCACGTCGTGCCGCCGGCCCGGCGCCAGAGGGGCCGTTCGACATCGCGGTCCTCGGCGTGGACGGGCTGGATGGCTTCAGCGCCGCGAGCTACCTGGAGGCCGGGGCCACGTGGTGGCTGGAGTCGCTGTCGCCCATGCGCGGATCGATCGAGGCGCTGGAGGGCGTCGTCCGGCGCGGCCCGCCACGCTAGCGAGGGGGACATGGACATCGACGTCGCCATCGACGCCCCATCAAACCATAAAGCACACGATAATGTTAATAACGAAAAGGTGACCCCACCCCAGGGTGGCCGATGTTATGATCAGGCCCATAAATAACACCAGATTTGTAGAGTGTAAATGAAAATGATTGAAATCGATTTAAAACTCTTTGTCACACTGGCAAAGTACCTGCCGGAGGAGAGCGAACCGTTCCGGGTAGCGCCCGGCACCACTGTTGAAATGGTGATGGAAAATCTCAACATACCAAAAAACCTGGTGAAACTGATCTTTATCAACGGCAAACGGGAAAAACCGGGCTATGTTTTACAGCAGAACGACCGGTTGGGACTTTTTCCCCCCGTTGGAGGCGGATAGAGCATGGATCAGCGTTATGCAAGAAATTTCAGCACCATCTCCCTGGACGAGCAGGCGCAACTGGGCAGTGCCGGGGTGTGCGTAACAGGTCTTGGGGGCCTTGGCGGCTGTGTGGCCGAGATGCTGGCAAGAACCGGTGTGGGAAATCTTGTGCTGGTGGACGGGGATCGTTTTGAATCGAGCAACCTCAACAGGCAGCTGCTCTGCACGGAAAATCTTGTGGGAACCCCTAAAGCCGATGCTGCAGAGAATCGGGTCAAGGCGGTCAATGGCTCGGTGAAAGTCCGCAAGGTCAGCTTGTTTCTCAAAGAAGAGAATGCAGGAAATATTCTCTCTGGCTGCGACCTTGTTGTGGACTGCCTTGATTCCATTGAGGATCGTTTTCTCCTCCAGGAGGCGGCCCAGGCACTTGAGATTCCCCTTGTTTCCGGAGCCATTGCCGGCACCTTCGGCCAGGCCACTGTGATTTTCCCCGAAGACCGGGGGTTTGAACTGATCTATGGAAAAAAACGGGAGACCCGGGGCCAGGGAGCGGAAAAAACCCTTGGGAATATCGCCAGCACGGTCTTTTTTATGGCGTCGATCCAGGTCTCTGAGGTTGTCAAGGTCCTTTTAAACAGGGACGGGGTTCTGAAAAACAGGCTTTTGATTGCCGATCTGGAAAGCTGTTCGTTTGAAATTGTCGATCTGCCCGGCAGGGAAGGAGAAGCAGGAAGAGCCGGTTGAAAAAACGCGGTTCATCAATCATGTCAAAGGAGGTTCTAATGTTTGCAAAGGCGGCTGAATTCCTGGAATCGGCCCATCGAACCACTGCATTCACAGGTGCGGGGATTTCCGTTGAGAGCGGCATACAGCCGTTCCGGGGGAAAAACGGTCTGTGGAACAAGTATGACCCTGAAACCTTTGATATCCGGTATTTTCTCAACCATCCAGGAGCTGCCTGGCAGGTGATACGGGATATTTTTTACGACCTCTTTGGCACGGTAAAACCCAATGCCGCCCACTACGCCCTGGCAGAACTAGAATCCAGGGGAATACTCAGCACGGTGATCACCCAGAACGTGGATTCTTTGCACCGTGATGCGGGCAGCAGGGCGGTCCATGAATTCCACGGCTCCCTCCGTAAGCTCGTCTGCCTGAACTGCTCGGCAAAAGTGAAAATCGAAGCCGTCAGCCTGGATTCGCTTCCGCCCCTGTGCACCCGGTGCAGCGGCCTTTTAAAGCCCGATGCCGTCTTTTTCGGAGAACCAATCCCGGAACCTGCACAGTCAAAATCCTTTCTCGAGGCGGATCGCTCGGATCTTTTTATTCTTGTTGGCACAACCGGCGAAGTGGCGCCCGCCAACATTATTCCCAGGATGGCAAAACAAAACGGAGCAAAGATAATCGAGGTCAACACGGAGAAATCGGCATACACCGATGTCATCACCGATGTTTTTCTCCAGGGCAGGGCCACCGTTGTCATGGAGGCTTTGGTAGAAGAACTGGAGGGATGACTTTCTAAAAAAATTTGAGGAGGAATCTTATGAACGATGGTGACTGTCTTTTCTGTAAAATCGCAAACAAAGAAATTCCGTCGGAGTTTCTTTATGAGGATGATGACTTTGTTGTGTTCAAGGACATTAAGCCCCATGCCCCTGTCCATCTGCTGATCGTTCCCAAGCGGCACATCCGGAGCATCAACGACCTGACCGACCAGGACCGGGATACCGTTTCCGGCCTGTTTATCCTTGCAGCCAGGATGGCAAAGGAACAGGGGGTTGACCAGTCGGGGTACAAACTTCTGTTTAATGTTGAAAAAGGCGGCGGTCAGGTGATTTTTCACCTGCATCTGCATTTGATGGGCGGCTGGGAATAGGACGGGGGACACCATGGATGACCAGGAAAGGGATGACTCCCTGGAAATTGAGGAATTGACGGACAACTCTCGGTTAACGGATGTTGTCCGATCATCTTTTCGGATTCCAGTGGACGGAAAAAAAAAGTTTTATCTTCTCATGGAAAACCGGCAGTTTTTTCTTTCGGATATTTCCCTTAACGGCCTGGGGTTCTTCGCTGCATCAACTGATCTGTTTTCCCTGGGTGATATTCTCTACCGGTGTGAAGTGCGCCTTGACGAGAGGCACATCAAAGATCTCCAGGGGAGGATTGCCCATTTAACCCCTTACGGAGAGGGTGAGCTGATATGCGGCATACAGTGGATCGATCTTCCCCGGGATACCGAAAAAATTCTCACCTCTTTTTTTCTGGAATTTAAAAAAAATCTCCTTGGGTGAACAACAGCGTCAGGAGTAAAGCCATGGCATCAAAAAAACAGAAGGACATCATAGACGAGATCCTCAGCGGAGATGACGAAAGCACCTCCCCGGAGACAAAGGCGCTGGACTGCCTCATCTACCGCAATGATTCGGATCTGCCCGAGGAAACCTCCGGGGAGGGGGGGAAATATTATGAAAAATCCAGGGAAAATGTCACCGTTCGGATCTGGGATTCAAAGGCAAAAATAAGGGTCAAGGTGTCTCCTGACAACAGGGCCGCCATATCCATCAAACGGATTGCCGATCTGGTAATGGACGCTATTTTAAAAGAGTTGAAAAAGGAGAGGCCGTGACTGTTATTGTCTGCCCCAGGTGTTCCAGGAAACACAAGGTGAACGTCGATAGTCTTCCTTCGGGCAAGAGTTTTGCTGCCCGGTGCAAGGCCTGCAGCCACAGGTTTCCTGTGCAGGCCGATCAGCTGAAGACGAAAAAAAACCAAAAGGCCCCGGGGGCCCGAAAGCAGAAGGAATCAAGGAAAATCTGCGTCACTCTGAGCAAGGGCGGGGTGGGCAAGACAACCACATCGGTGAACCTCGGCGCAGGCCTGGCCCTGGCCGGATTCAAGGTGCTGCTTGTGGATACCGACACCCAGGGCCAGTCCGCCTACCTCCTGGGGAAAAAACCCTATGCCGGCCTCACAGAACTTCTCACAGGGGAGCTGGCACCTGAAGAGACCATCGTATCAGCCAGGAAGAATCTCTGGCTTTTGGGAGGAGGCAAGTCCCTTGCCGGGGTGAAGCGGATTATCGATAAAAAGAGCTTTGGTGCTGAATGGACCCTGAACGAGGCGTTGAAGCCCCTGGAATCCCGGTACGACTACATCATCATCGACACCTCGCCGGGATGGGACCAGCTTACGGTCAATGTGCTTTTTTTTGCAACGGAAATCCTCATCCCCGTTGCCCTGGAGGTGATGCCCCTTCAGGGACTCTCCGAGTTCATGAAAAGTCTGGGTGCCATTCAAAAATATCGAAAAGAGGTGGCATTGAAATATGTGCTGCCGACGTTCATGGATGCCAGGGTAAAAAACCCGGGGCAGATTTTTTCGCAGCTTAAAAAACTTTACCCGGAGTATATCTGCAAGCCTGTCCGGTACAATGAAAATTTTACCACAGCGCCGTCCTTTGGCAAAACCATATACGAATTTGCCCCGGGGTGCAGCGGCGCCGAGGATTACCGGGAGCTTGTCCGCAAAGTGGCCATGGATGACGGACTGCTGCAGTAACGATCAGGTGCCTGCCGGTTAATTTGAAAAGCCTTCTTCGGCAAGTTTCATGTCCAGGGGAAGTGCGCCGAGAAGTTCCAGGGGCAGGTAGATATTGCGGCTGTACTCCCTTGTGTCAATGGTTTTGACATATTTTCCGCACTTTTCACACACATCTCCCCTGATACCCTTTTCATCTTCCACCAGCAGGTAACTGAGGTGCTTGTTCTCTTTTGTGTTGCAGAAGGGGCAGAAGATTCTCTCGGTCTGCCACTGGTGCCAGCAGAAACTGCAGGCAAAGGATCTCTCCCCGTTCTCCCCCAGCATGGAGATGGCCGGATTTTCCCCGCAAACAGGACAGAACCCCTGTTTTTCGGTGTCATCCTCGTCAAGAAAGGCTGCAACCTGTCTGGCACAGGCTGCTATGGAGGGCTTTATGCTGTTGTACACGAGGAACTCCAGGGTCTCCGTGTCAATGCCGTGGTCGTTGGCGAATCTTTCCAGGCGGTCCTGTCCGCTGCTTTCAAGGCAAAGCCGGGTCATGGCGTCAAAGGTGGTCTGTCCGGTTTCCAGAAGTTTCACTGTTTTTTCAACGGAATCCAGGGCCTCGATATTGTTGTCGGAACAGATCCGGCAGATGGCCTTGAAAAGCTTTTGGGCTGAGGCTGCATCAATGGAGAACTCTTCTTTGGCAAGGAGGGGGAATCCATGCTCACGCCGGGTTTGAACAAGATCCTCGGAGAGAACCACGGGAACCTGATCAAGGGTATGGAGCTCTTGTTCCTGGAGAACGAATATCTTTTCATAAAGAGAGATAATCGGAGCAAGATTGGGCTGGGCCTCTTTCACTGCTTCACCCACCGTTTCAATGTCAGGGGCTGAACAGCCGTTTTTCAGTATCATGGAAATCTCCTTGTTTGTTTTTTTTTTTATATGAAAAGATACGCTTCATGGGGCCGACCGGTAAGATCGGCCCCATGGGGTTTATCCGGCAAGCGTTCTGGCATCTGCCGTAAAGGGTTTAAACATGGTTTTCAGGGCGGTCTTTCGTGTCATGCCGTTGTTCTTCGGCCTGGCCGAAGCCGCCACTGCAAAGTTATGATACAGGTAGGGCTCGTGGGCTGTCAAATAGATTGTGTTGACATAGTCCGCGTCCAGCAGGGCAGCCTTGGAAAACTTCTTTTTCACCTGGGAGAGGCGCTTTTCCGCCATGGCCAGGATCTCGTCGGTTTCCCCGAAATGCATGGCTCCGGTGGGGCAGGTCTTGACACAGGCCGGCAGCTCTCCGTTCTGCACCCGGTCCAGGCACATGTCGCACTTGGCAAGGGTGCCGTCGGCAGCTTTCCTGGGAATGTCGTAGGGGCAGGACTCGATAATCTCATCGGCATCCAGATTTTTCGTGTTTGCCGTGAAGATGATCGCCCCCGTGGCAGAATCCCTGAAGATGGCTGTGGGGTCGTCGGCCGCGTAGAGGCAGGGGGCGTCCACACAGTGCCGGCACTGGTCGGGAAAGAAGAGCCAGTGCAGTTTCTTGTCGATCACCTCTTCGCTGAACCTGACAAGCTTGTAGGTTTCAAAGGAGAGATCGGCGGGGTTCTGAAATGATCCCCGGTTGGTTGTTTTTTCGGCGGGCAGGTCGTGCCACTGCTTGCAGGCGACCTGGCAGCCCCGGCACGCCGTGCACAGGGTGGTATCGATAAAAAAGGATTTGCTCATGGTTGATCGTCTCCTTTGTTTACAATTTTGCTATGTTGACCAGAAACGCCTTGGTTTCGGGTATTCTGGTGTTGGGATCCCCTGCCGACGGTGTCAGCAGATTGGCGCTGTCTTCCTTGACAGAAGGGTTCTTTGAGCTGTCCGGCCATCTCCAGCCAAAATGCCAGGGCACTCCAACCTGGTGAACTGTCTTGCCGTTGATGTCAAAGGGCTTGAACCGCTTGGTCACGATGGCCGTGCATTCCAGGTCGGCCCGTATGGACTCCACCATGACCCGCTCGCCGTTCTCTATCCCCTTCTCCTTTGCCAGCTCTTCGCTCATCTCGACAAACACCTGGGGCTGCAGCTCCATGAGCCAGGGCTGGGGACGGGTCATCAGACCGGTCTGCCAGTGCTCGGTCACCCGGTAGGTGGAACAGACAATGGTGTATTTGGAATCCGATGCTGCGTACTTGTCGATATCGGTGTCGTAGGTGATGGCAACGGGGCTGCTCAATTGATCCGGATAGAGCAGGTTCTTTGACACCGGGGTCTCCACGGGCTCGTAATGGACCGGGAAGGGACCGTCGGCCTTGCCCGGGCCGTATATCTGGGCAAATCCGTGTTTTCGCATGATAAATGCGTTTTTGGCGTCGGATCGGCGTGTGCCGTCGGGGTTCTCCAGGGGATACCACCCGCCGTCGGGAACGTCTCCGGTCCATTTTTTGGAAACGTATTTGCCGTTTTCCGTGTCGCCTTCAAACCTGATCACCCAGTCCTCTTTGTCCCAGGGCTGTCCCTTGGGGTCCACCGAGGCGCGGTTGTAGATGATTCTCCGGTTCACCGGCCAGCACCATGAAAATTCCGGATAGAGGCCGATCTTGTTCTTGGCGTCTTTTTTGCTCCGCCTCGCCGACATGTTCCCCTTTTCCGTGTAGCTGTTGCAGTAGAGCCAGTTGGCAGAAGAGGTGGAGCCGTCGTCCTGGAGCCATGCAAACGATGGCACCAGGGTGCCTTTTTTGCAGAACTTGCCCTTGACCATGACATCTCTGGTAAAGTAGCCGTTGATCTCTTTGGCCATCTTGTGGGGATCGTACTCGCCGTGGGTGGCGTAATCCCACTTCAGGTTCTTGATGGGGTCAGGGAAGGCCCCGCTGCCGGCGTACACCTTTTTCAGTTCATGGCCCAGCTCCAGTATGATGTCACCGTCGGCTTTGCTGTTGCCAAGGGGTTTGGGTCCCTGGTACCGCCACTGCATCCACCGGCCCGAGTTGGTGACGCTGCCCTCTTTTTCCACGGAAACACAGGCGGGGAGCATGAACACCTCGGTTTTGATGGCGGTTGGCTCCATGCCGGGCCCCTTCCAGAAGGAACCGGTCTCGTTGTCAAAGAGGTTGACATTGACCATCCAGTCGAGATTTTTCATGGCTTCCCGGGTTTTGGCCGCGTTGGCGCCGCTGCAGGCGGGATTCTGACCCCAGGCAAAAAAGCCCTCGATGGTGCCCCGGTACATCTCGTCAAACAGGTCAAACCACGAATACACTGTTTCGTCGTCCACCTTGGGCAGCCAGGAGTAGCCGAAATCGTTCTCTTTGGTGGCATTTTCTCCAAAGAACGACTTGAGCAGGCTTGTGGTGTACTTGGGGGTGTGCTGCCACCAGTTGGCACTGAGGGGATCGCTGCTTTCCGGGGTCCACTTGCTGTTGTACGCGGCAAGATCCCTGTTGGAGGCCCTGGGGGTTTTCAGGTACCCTGGCCAGATGTGCCACAGCAGGCAGTGGTCCGTGGAGCCCTGGACATTGGATTCCCCGCGCAAAGCGTTGACCCCGCCGCCGGCCACGCCCATGTTGCCCAGGAGCAGCTGGATCATGGCCATGCAGCGGATGTTCTGGACACCGACGGTGTGCTGGGTCCACCCCATGGCGTACATGATGGTTCCGGCCTTGCCCCTGGCACCTGTGGCGGCATAGGTGCGGTACAACTCCGCCAGCTCCTTTTCCGGCATGCCGGTGATTCTTGATACTGTTTTTGTGTCGTACTGCTTGTAGTGCCGTTTCAGCAGGTAAAAAACCGAGTGCCGGTCCTTAAGGCTGTTGTCCCTTTTGGGGACTCCGTTCTTGTCCATCTGGAAGCCCCAGGTGGAGCGGTTGTAGGTTTTGGTTTCGGGATCCAGTCCCGAGAATTTGCCGTCGTCAAAATCAAATTTTTTGTTCACCAGGAACGAGGCATTGGTATACTCAACAACATACTCCTTGTTGAAAAGTTCGTTGTCCAGAATATACTTGATCATGCCGCCGAGAACGGCGATGTCCGTTCCGGACCGCAGGGGCGCATAGAGATCCGCCTTTGACGAGGTCCTTGTGAACCTCGGGTCCACGTTAATCAGCTTGGCCCCTTTCTGCTGGGCCTCAAGGACATATTTAAACGAGAGGGGATGGTTTTCAGCGGCGTTGCTTCCCATGATGAGGATGCAGTCGCTGTTCTTGATATCGATCCAGTGGTTGGTCATTGCACCACGTCCAAACGACTCTGCCAGAGCCGATACGGTAGCGCTGTGTCAGATGCGGGCCTGGTGTTCTATGTAGACAAGACCCAGGGAGCGCATCAAGGCCTGGTAGAGCCAGCACTCTTCGTTGTCCATGGCGGCGGATCCCACCGATGCGATATTGGTGACCCGGTTGACCACTTCTCCCTTGTTGTTTTTATGGGTAAATCCCTTGTCCCGGGTCTCTTTGGTTCTTTTGGCAATGGATTTGAGGGCAAAGTCCCAGGAGACCTTTTTCCACTCTTTGGAGTAGGGGGCCCTGTACATGGGTTCTGTCAGGCGGTTTTCATTTTCCGTAAGCTGGCCCATGGCCGCGCCCTTGGGACAGAGGGCGCCTCGGTTGATCACATGATCGGGATCACCTTCCACGTTCATGACCCGGCCGTCCCCCTTCTTGCTGGTGTGGACAATGGCCCCGCAGCCAACGGCGCAATAGCAGCATATGGTGGTGGTCTCTTTTGCGTATTTGGTCTTGAGCATCTGGGTATGGGCCTGGGCCTTGTTCAGGTCAAAGCCAAGGCTTGACACGGCAAGCCCGGCAGCAGTGGCACTGGAAATTTTCATGAATTTCCGTCGGGTGACTTCCATAAATCGGCTCCTTTTAGGTTCAAATGGTCTTCAATTTCCTGTCAGGGCATCGGCACTATTGCCTCTTCCTGACAAAGCAATGGTATGGAGCGGTTTACCACGGCGAGGTTACGCAAAAGTTACAATTGACCGATATTCAGCGACTTTTGCCGTGCAGAGGGCAGAAATGTGGTCTACTTTTTCATCTGCTGGATTTTACGGTGAATATCCAGGGTCTTTCTGTCGGGGTCTGTTCCAATCTCTCGTTGAATGGTCTCTTTGCAGCGGGTGAAGACCCGAAAAGCGGTGTTGTACCTTCCAAGTTCGGAATAGAGAATCATCAGCTCCTGGTAGGCGGGCTCCAGGAGAGGATCGGCTTGAACGGCTTTTTTCAGGCAGGCAATGGCCTTCATTTTTTCCTGCTTTTGTGAATAGAGCCTTGCCTGGGTCTGGAGCATATCAAGGAAAGTCATCTTAAGGTCATACCGTTTGTTGGCGACCCAGTCGATGTAGGGCTCTTCGGCCAAAAAATCCCCCTGGTACAGCGCTTCTGCCCTTTTGTAAGACGCCAGGGCCCTGTCAATAAAGTTGTTTTTCCTGTTCTCCTCTCCTTCGGCATAAAACCCAAGGAAATCATCAACATCCAGGGAGACCAGGCGGGGATCCAGGGAGACAAAACCGTTTTCCAGGGTGACATAGGCATAGCCCAGGGTCTTTTTGGCGTGGGGTTCCAGGGATTTTCTCAGGCGGTAAAGGTTGATCTTGAACTTCTTCTCCCCCGAATCTTCACTGGACTCGGGCCACAGAGCCTCCATGAGCACTTCCTTTGGAATATCGGTTTTGCCCTGGATGATAATGGCCTTTAAAAGGCGTTTGGGCATGGAACCCTGCCAATTATTGATCTCCATGGCGATTCCCTCCTGCCTGTACACCCTGAATTCTCCAAAGGTGCTGATCCTCAGCCGGGGCAGGGAACAGCAGAAAAGCTGTTTTAAAAGGGCTTTCTGCTGTTTTTTTTTGGCAATGACGGGAAGGGCGGCCAGGACCTCGATCTCCCTGCCGGCATGATCTGCATATTTTGTCGAGATCAGGTCCGTGGTAAAAGGGGATGGGGCGTTGAGGTCAAATATGGCTTTTAACAGCAGGCACCGGGTAAAGTCCCCGGGGGACATGACAATGAAGTGATCGTACCCTTCGGTTTCCGCCGTGGCCATGGCCCGGGTGATGTGGTCGGCGGCCCTGCTCTCCCTGTCGCTGTGCCACATGACAAGGCCCAGTGCGGCCGAGGTCTCAACAAGGGAGAGGGTGGAGGAAAAGCGTGTAAAATAGTCAACGGCGCCGCTCAATTCTTTTTCGGCCTGTGTCAGTTCCTCCTGGTTGAGCAGAATAAGGCCCAGCAAAGTTTTGGCAAGAAAACGGGGCATCTCTCCCCTGGGGGTATTTTTGAAAATCGCCAGGGCCTTTTCCGTCTCCCGTCGGGCCCTGGCAAAATCGCCCTGGTGGTAAAAGACCGTTCCCCTGATGCGCCGGCTGATTCCGGAATAGAAGCTGTTGCCTGCCAAAATGGAGATGTCAAAGAGGTGGTCGGCGGACTGCAGGGCCGACGGGTACTCCTTTGTGTAGACAAAGTACATGGCCTTTGCCTCGATAAAGCCCGGATAGAGAAATACAAGACCAAAGGTTTCAATGTCCTTTTCCGAGAGCTTGAGCAGCTCTTCTGTCTTGTCAAGCTCTCCCTTTTTCAGCAGCAGCTGGATATTGACAAGGTTTTTCAATGCCCGGTATTCGGGATGGATTCCCTCCCTGGTAAGGTTGCGGATCCTGTGCAGGGCCTCATCGGCCTGTTCAAAATCACAGACAAAGACATGTCCCAGAATCGAGACAATGGTGGCGTTGAGCTGAAGATCGCTGTTTTTGATCTTTTCACCGAGGATACAGGCGTTTTTGCATGCAGAAATGCCCTTGATCGCTTCGTTGGTGCCGGCGATGAGACCAAATCCCATGTGCTGCCACAGCATTGCCCTGGCATAGGTGAACATGGACTCTTTGCTGACGGAGACGAGCAGCTCTTCTGCCTGGCGGATCCACAGGGTTATCTCACGAAAAGAGCGCTGGAGAAAAACCGCCGCCTCGATGAGATGGGCAAGGCAGAGCATGGTCCCCCTGGTGTCGCAATTTTCTCTGAACAGGGCCAGGGCCGTTGAAAAATCCTTGATGTTCTGCCTGCCGCCGTTAATACGGCGTGTCATGGTGAAGTAGTAGATCAGCCAGGGGTCCTTCCAGGTGATCTGTTGGGGCAGGGCCTCAATCCAGTTGTAAAGATCGGAAAACCGCCCCTTGATAACCATGTCCGTGCCGATCTTTTTTATCAGCCCGGCGGCCCGGTCAAAGGCCTCTCCCCGGGTAAAATATTTGATGGCAGCCTCATACTCCTCTTTGCCATAAAAAATTTCCCCGGCCCTGGAGCAGAGCTGTTTCAGCTCTCTGTCACTCTTTTGGGCAGTCAACAGGTTTTCAAGAAAGTCTTTGAACAATCTGTTGAATCGAAACACCGGTCCGGTCTCTTTCTGTTCCACCCTTTGAATGAAAAGATTTCTCCTTTCAAGCTCGGCAAGGATGGCAAGGGGATCTGAAACGGTTGAGAACTGCCGGATGATTTCGGGGTCAATGGTGTCAAAAAACGACGCCGTGACAAGGAACTCCTTGATATGCTCCTGCTGGTTGGAAAAGATCTCTTCGGAAAAAAAATCGATGGTGTCCCAGGAGAGCTGATGGGGAAGGTCTTTAAAATGGGGATTTTTCTTCAGCGTTTCATTGATCAGGGTAAGGCCCCCGGCCCATCCGTCGGTGACGGCATGTATCTTTTTGATCTGGTCAGAGGGAATTCTGCCCGGCTGTGCTCTGCCGGCGAAAAAGGCCTTTGCTTCGTCCAGGGTAAATGCCAGCTCCCGGTTTTCAACGATGAGAAGCTTGTTTTTGATTTTGAGTCTTTGAATGCTCAGGGGGGGCATTTTTCGTGACAGCAGAAAGAGCCGGATGTTGGACGGCATCTCGTCCATGATGCCCTGGATAAGGTCAAAGGCCGAGGCGTTGACGGCCAGGGCCTCGAGATCGTCCAGCACAATGGTCATTGGTGTGCCGGCCCGGTCGAAGCGGGCAAAGAGAATCTCCTGCTGCCGGACAATGTCCTGCCGGGTGCCAAGGGTCACCTGGGGATAGCCCCTGGCATGGAAGATGTTTTGATCCTGCCGCTGATCAAAGGCGCTGAGAAGCAGGTGAAACAAATTGGTGTGGTCGGTGTTCTCACTGCCCAGGTGGAGCCATACCGTTGGCGCTTGAACGGTTTTCAGGTAGGATGCCACCAGGGTGGATTTTCCCTGGGCCGCCTGGCCGAGGACAAGGGCGATTCTTTTTTGCCTGTTGTCGTTGAAAAGGGCAAAAAGGCGCTCCCTTTGAATAGCGTCAGAGGTGTCTGGAATTGAAAACTTCACATTTGACCCATGGATCATGTCAAAACTTGTCAATGGCACGGCGTTTCTTTCCTTATTATGGTTCCAGCCCGGAAGATGGGTTGAACCATAGCACCTTTTTACTGAAATGTCCATATATCAGGTATCATGGGGCAACCCCCGATAATTCAGCCTTGATCATCGTTTCGTCCAACGGGTCAGACCTGCGTTATTGTCATTATCGACGGCGTGTTTGCGATTATACTGGATAGGGAAGATAATGACAATAACGCAGGCCTGACCCCTTTACATGTTGACATCCCCTTATTATTTCAACACCGTGTTCTGCATAATACCCGACAAGACGATCGCAATATTGCCAGTACTTAATGGTATCTTCTAGACCAATATTTTTTGCATAAGGAATATTATAAGAAATCCCGCCACCTTCATTTGAGGTCCAGCCAGCAGCGT
>JAWOGI010000001.1:0-2769 GCA_046496975.1 Desulfobacteraceae bacterium
TGTTGTGCCCGCAGGGCATGGCCGTTTATATGAAAGTCGTGATGTTTCTTATCTCTTGTTTCTTGTTTCTTGTCTCTTGTA
The DNA here is from genome assembly GCA_046496975.1 of Desulfobacteraceae bacterium. Taxonomy (GTDB): domain Bacteria; phylum Desulfobacterota; class Desulfobacteria; order Desulfobacterales; family Desulfobacteraceae; genus DATFJZ01. The sequence goes on from JAWOGI010000001.1 coordinate 82, forward strand.
CTCTGCAGCCCTGTTCACAAGGGCCTCTGCCCAGGAGGGGACCCCGGGGGCAAGAAGGTGGGTATAGGTGGCAAAGACATTCTTCCTTGTAAATCCGTCCTGCTTATCAACAATGCCCTTTCCCCGGTCCATGCGAAAGGCCATCTCTTCCCCCTTAAAATCGATATCCAGGATGGTGGAATACCTGAATTCATGCCCGTGGATCACCAGCCCCTCTGGAAAGAAGGGATTGGCATTGACAACTGTCACCCGGGTGTACCCGTGCCCCACGGGTTTTTCTGAGAGCCCGAAGGCGATGGGCAGGATGTTTGCCATGGGATAGACCCTGTTGTCAAGGGTAAGGCTCCTGCCGAGAAACATCAGCCCCCCGCACTCGGCATAGATGGGAAGCCCTTTTTCGGCCAGCTGTTTCAATCGCTGCCGAAAGGCAAGGTTTTCCGAAAGCTTTGCCGCATGGGTTTCGGGGAAACCGCCGCCCATATAGATGGCATCCACCTCTGGAATGGTGGTGTCCATTAGGGGACTGATAAATTCCAGGACCGCCCCCCTGCTCTCCAGGGCTTCCAGGTTGTCGGGGTAGTAAAACTGAAAGGCAGAATCTTTTATCACACCGATGACAGGAGCGGAGGTGTGCTGTGAGACCTGTGACTCGTCGGCAAGAAATGCCGGGACGGAAAGGTGTTCCGGGGCGGCGGTTTTTGCTGGGCCAACCTCCTCCCTGGACAAAACATTGCGATGTGAAGAATCAGGGGCAACAGTTTCATGACATGCGGTGTAAAGGCGGTCAAGGTCGATGTTCTCCCTTGCAAATTTCGCCGCCGCCTTGATGGACTCAGCGGTAAAAGAGTGCTCGGCAGAGGGAACAAGCCCCATGTGACGTTCGGGAAAATCTTCTGCCTTTAATTTCGGAACAGCCCCATATACCGGCAGGCGGCAGTAGCGCTCGATATTGTCCCTAACCTTGCCCTCGTGGCGTTTGCCGGCAACACGGTTCAAAACGATCCCCATGATATCGAGATCCGGATCAAAAACGGTGCAGCCCATGACAAGGGCGGCAATGGTGCGGGTGGATTTGGTGCAGTCCACGACAAGGAGGAGGGGGATCTTCAGAAATTTTGCAATCTCGGCGGTGCTGGTTTCCCCCTGGACATCAATGCAGTCGTAAAGGCCGCGATTGCCCTCGACAAGAGAGATATCGGAATCGACCGAATTTTTCAGAAAAGAGGCTTTCACCTGGTTTGGCGGACAGCAGAAGGTGTCCAGGTTGTAGCAGGGCCGACCGGCTGCCTGGGCAAGCCAGCCGGCGTCAATATAGTCGGGCCCCTTTTTGAAGGGGGCGATGCGCAACCCCTGCTCCCTCCATGCAGCCGTGATCCCAAGGGAGATGACCGTTTTCCCTGTTCCCCCCCGCAGGCCTGCAATGGCAAGCCCGGGAACTTTTATATTCTGCTGCGGCATGGAAGTCAGGAGAGGCTACTCGTGCTCGGCTTCGGCCTGTTTGCCGGCGCCCTTGAGCCCGTACATGGTGGTGCTGCCGCTGGACCAATAGGTCAAAACCTCTTCCTGAACCAGGAGAGTAATAACTTTTTTGATGGCCCTCAGCTTGTCATCGGGAAAAACCTTCTGGAAATCGCTGAAATAAAATTTGGTCTTGTTTTTGGATTTTTTTTCCATGTAATCCACAACGGCTTTTTTTGCCGCTTCTTTGTCGTCAAGAAGATCACTCATTTCGGTACCCCTTTTTTGCTTTTCGTAGATGAACCGTCTGTTAAAACATCAAATCCCCGCCCGTCGGGATAGACAGGCGGGGTTTTGATTTTAACCGGAAAACCGGTCAAACAGAAACGATATTAGAACTTGAAGTTCGATGTCTGGCGCCAGGTGTTGTATGCCTGCTGACGGAAGTCATCGATGAGGTGGTGGGTAAATTCAAGCTCACACGCATCAAAGAACTTTTCCCATCCGATTCTCTCGGCCCAGTCGCCAAGGCGCTCGTACTTGTTGGCACCCCTGGCATAGGCTTCAACCATCTGGCGGATCGCCTTTGTCATGGATGGCCATCTCGGCATCTCATTGGGGAGGAAGCCCACAACAACCTTGGAGAACATGGGGTTGCTGATTCTGTTGGAAACCTTTCCGCCGGCCATGAGAACGATGCCGTCACCCTCGGTGTCGGCAAGGGGCAGGGAGGGGCACATGGTGTAGCAGTTACCGCAGTACATGCACCGTTCGTCTTTCACGTCAACGGATTTAACTTCTGTCCCGTTGTCAAGCTTTACCTTCGTCGGTTTAATGGCTGCCGTGGGGCAGGCGGAAATGGCCAGGGGAATCTCACAGAGCTTGTCCAGATACTCGTGATCAATCATGGGGGGCTTTCTGTGATATCCGAGGATGGCGATATCAGAACAGTGAACAGCACCGCACATGTTCAGACAGCACGCCATGGAAACCCTGAGGTGGGCGGGCAGTCTCATATCCTGGAAATCGTCGAACAGCTCATCCATGGTGGCCTTGACCGTACCGGAAGCGTCGGTTGCCGGGGTGTGGCAGTGGATCCAGCCCTGGGTATGAACGATGTTTGTGATGCCGGTGTTCAGGTTCTTGTTCTTCTATTGGTGTATCTGAGTAAGGATTTATTCCACATTCCTTGAATATAGGCTCAATTTTTCGTGAAAAGATGCTTAAATT
>JAWOGI010000039.1:0-4025 GCA_046496975.1 Desulfobacteraceae bacterium
TGCCCCCTGCTGCAAAAGAGGCTCCCGCCAAAAAACAGACAGCCCGGCCGGTGACCCCGGAAACCGCGGCTGCCGGGGCTGCCGCCCAGATTCCCGTGGAGCTGCTCAGGGCTTTGAAGCTCAAAGCATCCCTGGCCATTGAGGACCTTATTGTTTCGGGGGCGGCCCTTTCCCGGGTGCGGGTGAATGCAACGGCAAAAGAGGGCATCCTCACCAAGTACCCGGTGACAGCCAGCCTGTACAATGGAACCTATGACGGAAAGGTGGTGCTGGATGCCACAGGAGAGATCCCTGAACTGGCCATTGATACTGCTTTGAAAGGGGTGGAGGTGGAACCGCTGCTCATGGACATGACCCAGAACGCCCAGATCCGGGGAACCGGGGATGTGACAGCCGCCCTGACAACCAGGGGTCTGGATGTGGATGCCATGAAGCGGAACCTGAACGGCCGCCTCTCTTTTTCCTTTAAAAACGGGGCGATCAAGGGGTTTAACGCGGGAAAATTTTTCCGGAGCCTCAAATCCCTGCGGGAAAGCCGGACCCTGGCGGTGTCGGAACAGGAGGAAACCGATTTCACCGAACTTGCCGGCAATCCTGTGGTGAAAAACGGCGTGGTTTTTTTGGATGATCTGGCAGGAAAATCCCCGGCCCTGCGGGTGTCGGGCAGCGGGATCGTTGCGGATATCGTCAGAGAAACCATTGACTACAAGGCAATGTTCACGGTGGTGGAAACCTCCAAAGGACAGGCAGGTAAAGACCTTGCGGAGCTTGCAGGGATTACGGTTCCCATCTCTGTCAAAGGCCCGCTGGCTGATCCTGCCATTACACCGGATATTACCGGTGTGATTTCAAAGATTCTCACCGACCCCTCTTCTGAGCCTGTGGAGCAGTTGAAAAAGAGCGTGGAAAAGGAGCTGGGCCGATTTTTAAAAAAATTTTCCGAATAACACCCATGCCCTGGGTGCTGAAAACCTGCTGTGGTCGATTTTTTCAGGACGATTATGGGGAGGGGTTTCCCCTTCGATTGTGCAAGAGGCTTTTGACTATAGGTGTCATATGGATAAAAAGCCAGGGCGGGATCTGGGACAGGTACCGGCCGGTATATTTTGATGAATTCATGAGCTCCAGGAAACACCGTATTAAATACTGGCAGGAAAAAATGGATTTTAACAGGGAACTTGAAAAAGCCGGCCCCAACAGGGGGCAGATTGCCAGGGGTGTTGCTCTCAAGCGGTCATGACCGGGGCATACATCGAGAACAGTTTTGCATAATGGAGAAGCCACGCAATTTGTCAAATCATAGAGTTAGATCTCAGTACGGTATGTCCAGCTCCATCACCGGAGTTGCTTTTGCAGCAGGCGCTGCAGTCATTTTTTCATTTTTGAATCTGGCCATCCGATTTTCCGAATCCCACATAACCGTTTGGCATATGATGTTCGGTCGAAGTCTATTCGGGGTGATATTTCTGTCACTGGCTGCAAAGACGTGGAAAATAGACTTAAAAGGAAACAATCGGGTTATACTGGCGATACTGGGGATCACCGGCACCGCCGGGATTCTGTGCCTCACGCTGGCATTGATCCGGATTCCCCTTTTCCAGGCTTTGATACTGTTTTATACGTATCCGGCTGTGGCCGCCCTTTTGTCTCCGTTGCTGACCAGCGATCGGATCACCTTGTTTGACTGGTCCTGCATCGGTCTGGCATTTACCGGGACCGCTTTTATCCTCTGGTCCGGCCAGGACATAAGGATGGAGATCTCTTCCGGCCATATCGCAGCCCTGGGAGCGTCGATCAGTCTGGGATTCACCATGACACTGATCCGGAAAATCAGCCCGGTGAATCATGCCGTGATACCCATTTTTTATATTTCCGCCATCGGCACTATAATCTGTTTTTTCCCCCTGCTTTTTTCAGGGGACGGGTTTGTAGTCTCCCCGGCCGGGTACGGATGGATCTGCGCCATCGGTATTCTGGCTGTCTGTGCACACCTGTCAACCAACAAGGCCCTGTCATATCTCTCCTCTCCCAAAGTCGGCATGATCGGCATGACGGAAACACTGTTCGGCGCTTTATACGGTTATCTTTTGTTCACGGAAACACTGGGTTGGTCAACTCTTTCGGGCGGTGCTTTAATCCTGCTGGCAGGATGCGGTCTTATTCGATCCGCCGGTGGCGGCACATGTAAATACCAAAACAAAAGTCATCATGACAGTTTTAGAGGAATTGATCCGGAAATCAAAAATTTCTGAGTTAAAAGAATACAAAGGAAAAGTGGATTTAGATATTGACGTGGATATTATTTGAGGACGTCGATGTCGGTATTCCAGATCTGAAAGCGGTTGGACTACAAAAATGGCGGGATTAAGCCAGGAGCATCAGGGGGTCTTAGAAGGCGATTTAAGAAATCCGGTCACGACAACGGCTGTGGCCGTCAGTAAAGCGCAGAGCCAGAATGCCGTGCTGAAGGTGCCTGTTGCGTCTGCTAAAAACCCTGCCAGCGCCGGGCCTGTGATCTGGCCGGCACCAAAGAAATTGGGAGTTGAGGAAGGCTTTCTCGGCCTGCCGCCAAGAAAAGCCACCTTTGTAGGGCACGGCATCGGGCTTGACGCCAATGAACCACCGATCCTGGCAAAGGATTCAAATTTCAGCCTGTCACAGGATATGGTACTGACGATCGAAATTCATTTGACCCATCTTGACTTAGGTGTTGTGAAACTGGAAGATATGATTCGAGTCACGGATTCCTCCTGTGAGCGGTCAGTAAGCAGCAGGGATTTACTGGAAGCTGATAACTTTCTTGCAAACACCCTTCCTTTTTGTCACTTGAAATGAATGAGCATGTTGTATACACCATTATCAACCTTGAGTTCAATTTCCCAGTCTATTTTTTGAACGACCCGCATCACTTTTGCGTTGTCTGGTAAAAGCTCGGCTTTAAATCCCTTGACTTTTCGTTCTTTTGCCTGGCGCATCAGCATGGTTAACAGGTATGACGCCAGTCCGAAATTCTGGTAGTTTTCATCTACGAAAATGGCCACTTCCGGGTGGGTTTCCTGGAGGTGAAGGCAGGTAAACCTGGCTTCGGCGATGAGTTTTCCATTTTTAAGCTCGGCGACAATGGACAGACCTTTCTGGTAGTCAATATTGACATACTCCTGCATTTTTGCGTGGGGCATGGTTTTTATCCGGGAAAAATACCGATAGTAGACAGATTCGTCGGAGAAACGGTAAAAAAGTCGTCTCATCTTTTCCTCATCAGAGGGTTTTATTGCCCTGAAGCACACCTCCATTCCGTTTTTAAACGTCTGTTTTGTCTTAATTTCAGAGGGGTATAGATAGGGGGTTTCCTTGATAAAGATCTGATCCTGGTAGATGATTCTTTTTTTTCTGGCTTCTTCAACAAGGCCGGGACGGTCATCGGGATGGGCAATGTCTATGAGGGCCTGGGCGCGTTCCCGCACAGTACGTCCGCTGACATTGGCAATGCCGTATTCTGTGACAATGGCAGTGACAGATTCCCATAAACTGAACGGGTTGGGATATTGAACCATGGACAGCACAATATTGGGTTCATCGCTGCGGTTGCGGGACGGCAGGGCAAATATGGCAAAGCCGCCTTTGGAAAGCAGTGCCCCGGTGAAAAAGTCGATGACTTCACCCGGACCTGATCCCACATTTCCCCTGCCGGTGTGAAGTGCAATTCTTCCGTAGAGGTCAACTTTCCGGGCCGGCAGTACGGATATGAATCCGGGATTGCTGCTGATGTGAACCGGGTTGAAAACCAGGCCAATGGATTGGAATTCTACCAGGGGATTGTTATCGAGCCACTCCATCAGCTCAGGGGTGCCTATGGCGTAGGAGGTTAAAGATTTGCCCTGGAAATTTTTTTTATATCTGTTTGTAACAGCACCGCATTTAACCAGGTCCATCATGCTGTCAAAAAAAAACGGGGTGTGAATACCCAGATCTTTTTTATATGTCAGGTGCCTGGAAAGCGCTTCGTAAAGCGGTCCCACAGAAAA
>JAWOGI010000294.1:0-6231 GCA_046496975.1 Desulfobacteraceae bacterium
CCTTTTCCAGCGGAAAAGAGGCACGATAAGCCTGAAACATCTGGTCATCAAAACCTCCAAAGAGCTTCATCATCGCCAGGTCCATTTCGCGGGGCGCATATGCTACCGCCGGATCAATCAAACAGGGGTTATCATCTGAATTTATCCTCGCGCAGGGTTTTCAAATGCTCTATCCACTGCCTGGAGAGAAACGGCAGATTGAAAAACTTCAGGGACAATGCCGTCGGGGGCATATCAAAGATCACGCAGTCAAAATCCCTGTTTTTTTCGATGATCGACTGGAACGCCATGACAAGGGCGTACTCTTCCAGGCCCGGTGAATGTTTGAGAATGTCAAAATAGCCGTCCAGGTTGAATGCCGACAAATAGGCGTAGGATCTCTTCAACGCATCCCGGGTGGTGTTCAGGTATGCCCGGATGATGGTCTCCTGGTCGACCTCCCTGGCAAAGAGGGTGTCATGGACCTTGGTCACCCGGTTGGAGAGTTTGACCTGGAAAATATCAGAGAGATTGTGGGCGGCATCCAGGGAAACCACCAGAACCTTTCTGTTTTCCCGGGCCAGGGCCACGCCGGCCAGGGCCGAAATGGTGGATTTTCCGGTTCCCCCCTTACCCATGAAAAAAAGAACACGGGGTGTTTTCATGAGACATCAAACACGGAAAAAAGGTGGGAGAGGGGTTCGTTGGCCGTATCCATCTTGTCTGTCATCAGGATTATCTCCTTTTCCATCAGGGGAAGCAGGTCCAGTGAGATCTGCATGGGCGGCGAGGGAATGCCCACAAAGGCCCCCTGGACCAGCAGGGCAAAGATGTGCTCGAGCTCTTCCACCTCCGGTTCCACGGCGGAAACGGCCTTCTCCCGTGCCACCTGGTCGGCGGTCTCCCAGAGGGAAATTAAAAAATGCCACAGTGTGGACAGGGTCTTTTTTATCATCATAATGCTCCATTGGGCACGCCCGCCGGTACTGCTGTTCCATTATCGGCTGGTCCGTCCGCCGGGTGTTAGAAATAGCCGCTCATTTGTCGGTGACACGGAAAATCCGCTGATCAAAGGCGATCCGCTTTTTTGAAGGATAATAGTAGTAGACCGCGTAAAAGGCCATCAAAACAATGCCGGTGGAATAAAACCGCTGAAAGTCAAGGCCGTAGGCTGCCAGGGCAAACCACGGGGTCAGCAGAACCATGGTCAGCAGTCGCTTTTCAAAGACAAGAAACCGGTCTTTATCAACCCTTTTTTGGTTGCGCATCCTGTGGGCAAACAGGGTTCTTGTCAGGACAGGGGCAGCAACGGATGTGACCGCCGACAAAACAAAAAGCAGGACAGGGAGGAAAGCCGGCGGTTCCGGCAGCCCGGAAGGCGGCAATCCAAAGCCCTTTGCCCCCCCCACCAGGAAGAACCCCAGCACCGGCGGCAGCAAAAGGATGATGTATCGTTTTTTTAAAATTTCTACCATGCAGCATCTCCCATGGGAACGATTCTCCGGTTATCCGCTGCCCCGCAACGGTTATCGGGCCGGGGCCGCAAACGCCGGGCAGACCCGGCCCGATAAAAAGCACCTGTGCATCAAGGCCGAGCCCGGGGTGGGCGGCCCTGGTTTCGATCAGGATTCTTCGGACAACTCTTCGGACAGCTCTTCACGGATGGTCATAAATTTCAGAACCCCTTCCACCACAATCCAGACGGCAATGACGAGGATAACGCCGTTGATCACCTGGAGCAAAAGGTTGTGCTGGGTGCCGAACTTTGTCTGGTTGAGAAACAGTGCCCAGATGGTCATGAAGGCCATCAGCACCGCTGGAATCCCTGAAATCACCCATTTCATACCGCCCTTCCCCTTGAGATAGACCGTGATGATGATAAGTGCCAGGGCCGCCAGGGTCTGGTTAACAGCGCCAAAAAGGGGCCAGAGTTTCAGGGCGCCCTTTCCCCCGGCCCCGGTGGCAAAGGCCAAAACAAGGGCGGTAAACACGGCAATGAATGTGGCCACATACTTGCCTGTCAAAAAAGGCATGCGGAGGTTGCCGAAAATCTCAGAAATGATGTACCGCTGGATTCGGGTTGCCGTATCCAGGGTGGTGCCGGCAAAGGATGCCACAAACACACCCATGACGACAATGGCGATCTTCATGGAGAGCCCGGTGGAGGCGATCATGTTGGCAGCGCCGTTGACAAAGGCGCCGATCTTTGATCCCAGCCCGGCCGCCGCTGTCCAGGATGAGTAGTGGGTGGTCCAGGCGGGGACCCCGGTAAGTATCTCACCGGATTGGGTGGTGTACCCCATGCCGATACCGGCGGCAACGGCGATGATCACCAGGGTGGCAAGGCTTCCCTCCATGAGCATGGAGCCGTACCCCACAAAGAGAGAGTCGGCCTCTGTTCGCACCTGTTTTGACGAGGTCCCCGACGACACCAGGGAGTGAAAGCCGGAGATCGCACCGCAGGCAATGGTGATAAAGAGAAAGGGCCACATGGGCGGGGCCTCTGCCGGTGTGGTCTGCACCGCAGGGGCCACGATCTCAAGATTCCCGCCAAAGGTAGAGGCAAGAACGCCAAGGATCAGCAACGTCATGGCAATGACCAGCTGGTGAGAATTGATAAAATCCCTGGGCTGCAGCAGGGTGGTAACGGGAAGGGTGGATGCGATAAAGGCGTAGGCAAGCAAAATGATGGTCCAGACACCGGTGGCGGGGATACCGGCGATGGCCGGCATTTTCATTGGCATGTAGGCACCAATGGCAACGGTGACGTACATGGCCACAACGGCAATGATCGACCAGGTCATGATGCTCTTGCCTTTTTTGTAGATCATGTGGCCAAGGTAGACGGCAATGACCACCTCAAACCATACCGGCAGCACCGAGGTGGGATAGATGGCAAAGACCACGGCAATGACCAGCCCGAAAATGGCGATGACGATCCACAGCTCGAGAAAGACAAGGAGAAAAAAGAGAAACCGGGTGCGGTTGTTCACATACTTTGCCGTGTAGTCGGCAATGGATTTCCCCTGGTTGCGCATGGAGATGATCAGGGCACCGAAATCGTGGACCGCCCCCATGAAGATACTGCCCACAAAGATCCAGATCATGGCCGGTACCCATCCCCAGATGACGGCGACGGCAGGTCCAACAATGGGGCCGGTGCCGGCAATGGAGGTGAAATGGTGACCGAAAATCACCTCTTTTTTGGTGGGCACATAGTCAACCCCGTCTTCGAGTTCCGTTGAGGGGGTAACAGCCGTGCCGGAGAGTTTAAAAATCTTGTTCCCGATAAACCTGCCGTAAAGGTTATACATGATGATGTAACCGGCAAAGGCAACCACCATAATCAATAATGCATCCATAGACAAAGCCTCCTTTTACCTTTTTCATTAGTGAAAATTTCAGGCATTTTCAAAAGGCTCTGCCGGTTTGCAAAGTCTTGTCCTGTCTTTTTCTCTTCACCGGTCCCGGTTCGAATCCAGGGGCCGGCAAGACAGGCTGTTTTCCAAACACTACCCAGTTGTAAAACAGCGTGAAAGATGCCTGTTAAGACCTTTCCATTACCAAAAGTTTCATACACCTGTGGTATTTACCCTGTCAAGGACTAATTTTCCCCCTCCTGGCAAAAAATATCAGTTGTCCAGGGGATTTGGTCAAGGAATTCTGGGTCTGGCACGATGGCTCTCTCCGGCGGGGTTAAAACCGCTCGATGAGTTTGTCGATGAGAAAGGTGCTCTCCCGCATGGCCTGGCCGCTGAAGGGTCCGAACCACTGGGCAATGTCCCTGAACCGGTCCATGAAAAGACTTTTGTCGTTTTTTTCAAGCATGTCAAGGTGCTGGGACATGGAAGATACGAATTCTTTGAGCAGTTTGCGCCGTTCCGGCGTGGCAAAGATGATTTCGGCATAGAGTCCCGGATCCTGGGCAAAGAGCCTCCCCACCATGCCCAGCTCCAGGCGGTAGATGGGGCTTGAAAATTCCAGGGTCCTGTGGAGGTCCGTTTTTTTCTGGAACAGAAACTGCCCGAAACTGAAGGTGGCGAAGTGGCGCAGGGCCTGGACCAGGGCCATGATATCGTCATGCTCCCGGGGTGTGGATTCCACCACCACGGCCCCCCAAAGGCCCAGCTGGTCGGTAAGCCAGGTGCAGGCCCCGGCATTCCTTGCCGGTGTCACCACAATGGTCTGTTTGTCAAGGGAGCCCGAAGAGGGTCCGAACAGGGGATGGATGCCCAGCACAGGTCCCTTGTGGGCCGCAAGCATCTCTCTTACCGGCTCCTGTTTGACGCTGGTCAGGTCGGCCAGAACGGCCCGGGAGGGCAGCAACGGTGAAATTTGATCGATGACGGCCCCGGTTTTTTCAATGGGAACAGAGACAAGGGCGAGGTCAATGTCCCGGCAGAGCTCCCGGGCGTGGTCCCAGTCGTCTTCCCCCAGGATTCTCACCTCATACTGCGATTTGCGGAAAAGCCCGGCAAAAAGAGATCCCATCTGACCCTCCCCGCCGATGATGAGGATCTTTGCCCCGGGGCGGATGGCACCGTGTTCCATCTGCCGGGTCTGTTTGACCCTGGACTGGCGGAGGATGACCCGGTAAAGATCTTCCATGAAATCCGGATCGAGACCGGTCTTCTCCGACTTACGTCTGAGTCTTGAAATGAGGTCTTCCTCCCGGGCCGGGTGGTAGACCTGAATATGACACGCTTTTTTAAGGGCAACCACCTTTTCCACCTGGGCCTGGCGCCGGGCCAGCAACGAGAGGATCTCCGCGTCTATCCGGTCGATTTCATCCCTGAAGGGTTTGATCTTTTCCTGAAAATCTTGACTGGGTTGTTCCATGTTCTCCATATCCCTTGTCGTTGTTGAGCCTGACCTTTTATGCCTCATTTGGATAACAGCGATAGGCCGAGAATAGGCCAGCCCTCTGCTTTTTGTCAATCAAAACCTGAAAAGTCTTCACCTGAAAAGTCTTCAATTGATCCTTCTGAAGCCGTCATTTCCGGTTGTAGATCAGCAGCCCACCCGTGCATCCGGCAATACCGGCAATCTTCCCTCATGCTAGAGCTTTTCGGTTTTAAATTCGCTATAGCCTTCGTAGAAATAGCTGACGTCGATGCCTTTCATGAACAGGGCGCGGTCATCGACCCGGTCGGTCAAAGCACTTTTCAGCAGCACCTTGATTTCCACATCTTTTACCGGGCTGCGCTCCATTGCGGACAGGTATTCCTCTTTATCAACCTGGTTCCAGTCGATGACCTTTCGGATTTCTTGTTTCAACATGAGATCCAGCCAGATACGGGTGGCTCGGCCGTTGCCTTCCCGAAAAGGGTGGGCGATGTTCATCTCGACATATTTTTCGATGATTTCATCAACGTTGCTTTGCGGCATGGAATCGATGTGTTTCAGGGATGCTTCCAGATACATCAGCGGTGCAAAACGGAAATTGCCCTTGGCAATATTCGCGTCGCGAATCTTGCCGGCAAAATTATAAATATCACCAAACAGGTAGGCATGAATGAAGGCCAGCCCTTCAAAGATTCCGACGTTTACCCGATCAATGTCCCCCGTATCAAAAAGCTGGCGGGCTTTTTGTTTGCTTATTTTTTCTTCGACCTTGGCCAGTTCGACTTGATCGGTGATGCCCAGTTTATTTTCAAGCATCATTCGTTACCTCCTTCAATTTCCGCAACAATCTTGTCAATGTCCGCCTGTAGCATGTCTCATACTTCTCTTGGGGGCTGTTTGCCATGACCTCAACAGAGGCAGTTAAGGAATACTTTAGATACAACACTCCCAGGTTAAATCACCCTGCAAATATACTGAGATGAAAGCCGGAAGTCAAATGTGCTTTGACGATTTAAGCCGATTTCATGTGGGCAAGTGATGTTTTTGCTTAATGCCAAGATTGGTGTAATAAACAAGGAATCACTACCCCCGGCTACCCGATTGGCCATTATTTCTTTTCCTTTTTTTGTTACCCTTTGGGTATTTTGCGCTATGCATTAAGTTCAAAAACAACCTTTAAAGACTGGTTAATTTCCTCTACTTTGTCTATTGACAATCTGCCCCGAATTTTGACCAGCCTATGACGATGATCTATTGGACGTGTCTGCAAACAGTCTGCCACCGATTTTTTAGATAAACCATTATCGGAGGAAGGATAAATTTCAACATTGGTATTTATTCGAGCTTTTTTTGCACTCCATTCAGTAATTGGAACAACTTGAATAACAGGGACTCTTTCATTATAAA
>JAWOGI010000163.1:0-9705 GCA_046496975.1 Desulfobacteraceae bacterium
AACGAAAACCCCGTGTTTGGACTAAAAGTTGCCCAGGTGCAAGGCGCAAGAAATTTTGAAACCGGAGTGTACTCAAGTACATGAGGATTTCAAAATTTTGCAGCAACGTAGCAGATGGGTAAGTTTTAGTCCAAACACGGGGTTTTCGTTCAGACACTAAATAGAATGAATAACCATTAAGTTTTGACTGCAGTTTCTGCAACTAAACAGAAATAAAAAACTATGTCAAATGTATTTTTCGCCTTATATTGACTTTCCTTTTTTATTATTTTAGGAAGGATGGGGACAAAAAGAAAAAACAAGGATTTCAGCAAAGCTTGGGGAAGATTCTTTGGTCCGCGGACGGTGTTATGATCAGAGCCAGCAAACGGTTACAAAACCTTAAAAATAATTAAAATTCAGGAGGCGGAAACCTTATGGCACAGTTAATTTCAGATCGCAGAGATATCGATTTTGTTTTGCACGAACAGATCGGCATGGTGGAGCACGAATTGTTTTCCGAGTTTAACAAAAAAACCGTTGATCTCATTGTATCAGAAGCGAGAAACCTGGCTGTAAAAGAGATCCTGCCGACACAGAAAGAGGGGGACGAGCAGGGATGCCGGTTTGAAAACGGTGGGGTAAAAGTGCCGGAATCCTTTCACAGGGCATGGCAGCTTTACAGGGAGGGAGAGTGGCTGGCCATGTGCGATGACCCGGAAGTGGGAGGCCAGGGCATGCCCAAACTCGTCGGGCTTGCCGCCAATGAATACCTGGTTGGCGCCAATTCTGCCTTCATGCTGTACAGCGGCATGACCCACGGTGCTGCAAAACTGGTGGAGGCCTTTGGCACACAAGAGCAGAAAGAGCTCTACATGGAGAAGATGTTTTCCGGTCAGTGGGGGGGAACCATGCTGCTCACCGAGGCCGAGGCCGGTTCCGATGTCGGAGCACTGACAACAACGGCAGTCAAAAAAGAGGACGGCACCTACGCCATAACCGGCACCAAGATCTTTATCTCTGCAGGAGAGCACGATCTTGTGGACAACATTGTCCATCCGGTTCTGGCCAGGATCGAAGGGTCTCCAGAGGGAACCAGGGGGATATCTCTGTTTCTGGTGCCCAAATACCATGTCAATTCCGACGGCAGCCTGGGAGAATTCAACAATGTTGTCTGCACGGGCATCGAAGAAAAAATGGGCATCCACGGTAATGCCACCTGCACCCTCTCCCTGGGCGAAAAAGGCGAGTCCATCGGAACCCTGCTGGGGGAAATCAACAAGGGCATGCCCGAGATGTTCATGATGATGAACGAGGCAAGAGCCTTTGTCGGTCTCCAGGGGTTCGGCGTTGCAACGGCCTCCTACATGCACGCCCTGGACTACGCCAGAACACGGATCCAGGGCAAACACATGGTCAAGGGAAAAGAGCCCGGAGCCAAGAGTGTTCCCATCATCCAGCACCCTGACGTCCGGCGGCAGCTGCTCAATATGAAAGCCTGGGTGGAGGGGATGCGAAGCCTGATCTATTTCAACGGAAAATGCGCCGACATTGCCGCAACCTCGGAAGATCCCGGTGAAAGGGAAAAATACAGCGATATGGTTGAACTGCTTACCCCGCTGGTCAAAGGATATGTCACGGACAAGGCCCTGGAGGTGACAAGTCACGGGGTTCAGGTGTTTGGCGGATACGGCTACATCTCGGAGTTTCCCGTGGAGCAGCTCATGAGGGATTCACGGATATTCATGATCTACGAGGGAACCAACGGCATCCAGGCCATGGATCTGCTCGGCAGAAAACTTTCCATGAAAAAGGGAAAGCTGTTCAAAGATTTCATTGACGAGATCAGGCAGACCATTGCCCTGGCAAAAAAAGTAGAGGGCATCGAGGCCATCACTAAAAAGGTTGAGGAGGCCGTTGAAAAGCTCGAGGCCACGGCAACGGTGCTCACCGACAGGGCACGGTCCGGGGAGGTGCTCAACGCCTTCTCTTTTGCCCACCCCTTTCTCGAGGTGACCGGGGACCTTACCATGGCGTGGATGCTTCTCTGGCGCGCCTCTGTGGCAGCACCCAAGCTTGCCAAAAAGGCCGGGAGCCTGGAAGCAGAAGCCGTTGAGGCCAAGGCGGCCAAAAACAAGGATGCTGCCTATTACGCCGGCCAGCTGGGGTCTGCCCGTTTTTTTATCAACACTTTGCTTCCTTCAGCCCTGGGAAAGATGGATGCCATCGTCCAGGGTGACAAAGCGGTGGTGGAGATGCCCGAGGCCTCCTTCGGCTCAAAGTAGCAGCCCTTATATCTTGATTTTCCCGTCCTTTTGTTCCACTGCCCGGCAGTGGAACAAAAGGTCCTCTTCTGCCGTTTTCCAGCCGCCGGCATTCCCCCAGCCATCAGCCATCAGCCATCAGTACTGCTTGCGGATTTTATCCGCAAAGTGATAAGTGGGGAGTGGGGAGTGGGGAGTGGGGAGTGAAGATCCCAAACTACCCACTACTCACTATCCACTATCCACTGGAGCGAACGGAGAGAGCGACCAGTACTCAGCCGTCAGCCATCAGCCGTCAGTCGTCAGTAAGCAGCAGGTCTCTATTGGAAGCTGATAACTGATAACGGGCTTGGTCATAAAATCGGCCACCCTGGGGTGGGGTCACCTTTTCGTTATTAACATTATCGTGTGCTTTATGGGTTGATTGTGCTTTTCTGTCCGATAACGTCAATAACAAAATCCTGACCCCGTTGGCCCGCCATACTGATTACTGAAGGCTGATGGCTTTCTTAAAAAAAACCGGTCAATTGGTGTCAGGTTTGATAATAACTTGAACATCGTGCCATTGGGTGTTATGTTTGTCCAACAGGAATCTGGCGCTGAAGTCCGGAGTGCCTGGTTTGCCGGGGCAGGTAATGCCCTGCCCGGCCATTTGGGTGCCATCCGGTCCAGCCTCTTTTTCCTTTCTCCTGGAAACTTCCTTTTAACGTTTTTTTTGATGAGAGGTATTATGTTTGATTATATGAAAAAAGGACTTTTAACCGGTGTGGGGCTTGCATTGAAATCAAGGGAAGAGATCAGGGATCTTGCCCGCGATATGGCTGAAAAAAATGAGATGAACCAGTCGGAAGGGCAGAAGTTCTTTGATGATCTGTTTGCCAAATACGATGATGCCAGGTTAAAACTTGATAAAAGGGTGGAAGAGGCAGTTGAGAAGTTCCTTAAAAGGGCCGATATTCCCAGCCGGTCGGATATCAGGAAGATCAATGAGCGCATTGACAAACTCTCCAAGGAATTGGAAAAACAGCAGTAGCCGTTTCTGCAACCCCTTGAGGGACGGTTTGCCAGGGGAAGATTCTTCTGGAGGGAGCTTTTGATATCCATATGCTGAGTATCCGAAAAATAGGGAGCCTCGGGCGGACCTACCGCCATGTGATGCGGTACCGCCAGATTCTGGGTATTATCTTCAAATACGGGTTTGGCAATATTGTTGATGCCCTGAAGATTGACCAGTACATCGAGATCGGTTTCCAGCTGATCTCCCGCACCCGGCGGGAGCGGGTTGAAAAGCTGTCGGGAAACGAGCGGATTCGGATGATCTTTGAGGAGCTTGGGCCGACATTTATCAAGTTCGGCCAGATCCTCTCTTCACGGCCCGATCTGATCCCGGTGGGGTTGCTACAGGAACTTTCCAAGCTCCAGGACCATGTTCCCCCTGTTTCCTTTGACGATGTCCGCCGGATCATTGTGTCGGAATTCGGATCTCCCCTGGAAGAGGTGTTTGAATACATGGACGAGGAACCCATTGCCTCCGCCTCCATCGGCCAGGTGCACCGGGCCGGGTTAAAGGATGTCAACGAGGTGGCCGTGAAGATCCAGCGCCCCGGCATCCGCAAAACCATTGAGGTGGACCTTGAGATCATGCACCATCTGGCAACCCTCATGGAGGCCCATGTTGAGGAGATCGGTCCCCACAGACCGGTGAAGATTGTGGAGGAATTTAAAAAGAGCCTTGAAAAGGAACTGGATTTTTCCAACGAGGCTTCGAATATCCACCGCATGGCAAGGCAGTTTGAGGATGATGCCACCGTTCACATTCCATTGGTTTTCCATGAGGAGTCCAGCCAGAGGGTCTTGACCATGGAGTATATCCGGGGGATAAAGGTCTCCGATGTTGAAGAACTGGACAGGGCCGAGCTGGACCGGAAGCTCATCACCCGGCGGGGAGCCGATTTTGTACTGAAACAGATCTTTGAATTCGGGTTTTTCCATGCCGATCCCCATCCGGGCAATATCTTTATTCTTCCCGGAAACATCATATCCCCTGTGGATTTCGGCATGACCGGTTTTGTCAGTCGGGACACCCGGGAGATGTTTGTCGATCTTATCAAGAGCATCGACTCGAAAAACATAAGGCTCAGTGTCCGTTTTCTCCTGGAGCTGGCTTTTTATGAAGAAGAGCCGGATGTTGCCGCCCTTGAAAAGGAGGTTGCCCAGTTTGTCGATGCCTACTTTGAAAAACCCCTGAAAGAGATCAACCTGACCAACCTGATAAACGACATCATCGAGATGGCCTCCAGCCACCACATGACAATCCCCCCGGATCTCTTTCTCATGATGAAGGCCTTTGCATCGGTGGAGGGGATCGCCAGGAAGCTTGACCCGGATTTTGACATGATGGCGGCGGCTGTTCCCTATGTAAGGGCGGCAAAACTCTCCCGTTTCTCTTTTTCCCGACTGACAGAGGATGCCATGGGCCTGGCAAGGGAGTCCCTTCGTTTTGTCCGGATTTTTCCCTCGGACGCTCTGGAGCTTGTGCGGATGGCCAAGCAGGGGAGGCTTCAGGTCAATGTCCGCCTGGAAGGCCTTGACAGGATGCTGGCAACCCATGATCAGATAAGCAACCGCCTCTCTTTTGCCATCATCATCGCCTCCCTTATCATGGGATCTGCCCAGGTGCTCAATTCGGAAATCCCGCCCATGCTGTTCGGTGTCTCAATCATCGGTATTGGAGGGTTTGTTGCCGCTGCCCTGATGGGGATCTGGCTTCTCGTGGCCATTATTAAAAAAGGTAAATTGTGATAAAAAAAATGTTCCTGATTGGAAACGGGCAATTTGAGAATAGAATTTGAAAATGTGTCAAAGGCATACCAGAAGCCGGGAAGGGGCGTCCATACGGTGCTCAAGGAGATTTCCCTGACAATAGACAGGGGGGATTTTGTGGTGATCCTCGGCGAGTCCGGTTGCGGAAAAACCACCCTCCTGAATTTAATAGCAGGGTTTGACAGGCCTTCTTCCGGCAGGATTCTGGCTGACAGCCATGAGATCCGCACGGTTCACCACTCAAGATCCATGCTTTTTCAGCAACCTGCTCTGCTGCCCTGGCTGAACGTCAGAAAAAATGTGGCCTACGGGTGTAAAGTAAGGGGGGAGGATGAAAACCTTGACTACCGGGTTCATCAATACCTGGAGATCATGGGGCTGTCCGGTTTTGAGACCGCCATGCCGGGGGATCTCTCCCTGGGAATGGCCCAGCGGGTCTGTCTTGCACGGGCCCTTGCCGGGTCTCCCCGGCTGCTTTTGATGGATGAACCCTTTGCCTCCCTGGACACATTTACCAGGGCCCATATCCAGGAGGAGCTGGTCAATCTCTGGCTCAGCGAGCAATTTTCTGTTGTGTTTGTCACCCATGACATTGATGAGGCGATCCTTCTGGGGACCCGGGTCGTTCTCCTCGGGGGGGACCCCGTGGGCATCAGGGAGGTGTTTGAGATCAAAGAGCCCTACCCGAGAAACGCCAACAGCAATGAGTGGTTCAGTGATTATCGTAAATGGATTTTAAAACGGTTTAAAGAGTCCTACGTGGGCAACAGGAGGTTGTTGTGACGGTCATGGATCCCGCTGATACAAACCGGCGCCGGTTTCTCAAACAGACCGGGGTTTTTCTGGGAGCCTCCCTGTTTCCGGGAAATTTATCGGCCGGCAAGAAGGACAGTTCCATTGGCATCGGTTATCTTCCCATTACCGATGCGGCTCCCCTGTTAATTGCCCATGCCCTGGGATTTTTCAGTGAGGAGGGGGTTGTTGTCCCCCGGCCTGTGATGGTGAGATCCTGGAACGTTTTAACGGAATCTTTCCTGGCCGGCAAGTTTGATCTTACCCACATGCTGTTTCCCATACCCGTCTGGATGAGATTCAAGCATAAAATGCCGGTCAAGGTGCTGGCATGGGACCATACCAACGGCAGTGCCGTCACTGTGCGCGGTGATTCCAGCATTAAGGGCTTTGCCGATCTCGGCGGGAAAACCATTGCGGTTCCGTCGTGGTATTCGACCCACAACATGATCCTACAGCTTGGCATACGGAAAAGGGGGCTTACGCCTGTTATCAAGCCCGGAGCCCGGAATCTGAACTCCCACGAGGTCAATCTGCTGATTCTTGCCCCGTCCGAGATGCCGCCGGCGCTTCTGGGGAAAAAAATCGACGGGTTTATTGTTGCCGAACCGTTCAATGCCCTTGCTGAATTGAGATTCAATGCCAGGATAATGCGGTTTACAGGGGATATATGGAAGAACCACCCCTGCTGCGTACTGGTTTCCCAGGAACGGGTGATCAGGGAAAAAGCCGTGGCAATTCAAAAGGCCGTCAATGCCGTTGTCAGGGCACAGGCATGGTGCGAGGCAAACCGGGAGCAAGCCGCCCATCTTCTCAGCCGAAACGGCCAGGGGTATTTCCCGGTGACCGAAGCAGTGCTTAAACGGGTCTTTACCGGGTACGACTTCAAGGCCTACACATCGGGGCCACCGCCAAGGGCCGTGGTACACCCCCTGTGGGATGTCTCCAGAATCGGATTTCAGCCCTATCCCTTTCATTCTTCCACCGAGTATATTATCAGGCAGATGGGAAAAACAGAGGTGGAAGGGGAAAATTCTTTTCTCCGCCGGCTAGATCCGGCAGGGGCCGCAGACGAGCTTGTGGATGACCGGTTCGTGTTAAAGGCCATCGAGCAGGCCGGCGGGTTTGGTACCTTTTATGCCTCAACCATGGAAAAACCATTTTCAAGGGAAGAGGTCATTGCGATCAATTAACCGTGTGATATACAAGGGTCCCAAAAAAGCCGGGCTTAACACGGTTTTTGGAATGGACTCCCTCTCTCTTGGGTATGAGCTCCTCGGCATGGGCATTTTTGTTCTGGTCTGGATCTCCGTCTCCTTTCTCTTTTTTCTCCGTCCGGGGTTTGAGCATTTTCACGGTTTTCTTCCCGGTCCAACCTTCGATGCCCTTTGCCAGGCTGTCACAGAGCGTATGTTCTGGCTTTCTGTCTGGGCAAGCCTTTTCAGGATCGGCACGGGCATTTTTCTTGCCGCGCTGATCGGTATTCCAGCGGGATTTGTCATCGGGTTTTACCCAAAATTGAGACTCTTGACCTATTCTCCCATACAATTCTTAAGAATGATCAGCCCCCTCTCGTGGATGCCCGTGGCCCTGCTGGTTTTTGCAAGCTTTGAATCGGCGGTGCGGTTTTTGATAGTCATGGCAACGGTGTGGCCGATCATCCTGACCATCTCCATGGGAGTGATGAGCATCAATCCCCAGTGGATCAAGATGGCCATGAACCAGGGTGCGGGCAGTACCGCGCTGCTTCGGACCATTGTTATTCCCTCTTCTCTGCCCCATGTCCTCACCAGTCTGCGCCTGGCCCTGGGAGTGGCCTGGATTGTTCTCGTTCCCGCTGAATTCCTCGGTGTGACAAGCGGGCTGGGGTACCTGATCAACGATGCCAGGGACACCATGGCCTATGACCGGCTCATGGCCATGATCATTGTCATTGGTATTCTGGGATTTGTTCTTGACAGAACTTTACAGAAAATTCAAACTCGTTTAGACTGGTCTTTTTTTGAATAACCGGCATGGCCGGTCCATGGCCATGGAATCGGATGCCGGCGCAACACGACTTTCTTATAAAAAAAATAATGGCGCTCTGTATTGTGCCTCTATCGGCCCTGCGTCTTTTATCAAGTGTTTTATTAATTAGGAAGGAGCAATAGTATGGCAGTAGACCCAATGATTAAGATTCTTGTTGCAGATGACTCGGGGACCATGCGCATCATGTTCAAGCAGATTCTCAACAAGGCCGGTTTTGATAATGTTGTCATGGCGGTGGATGGTGAAGACGGCATGAAAAAGGTGAAAGCCGATCCGCCCCAGCTTGTTGTCAGCGACTGGAACATGCCCAAGAAGGACGGCCTTGAGTTTTTAAAGGAATTGAGAAGCAGCGACGCTTACAAGGCGATCCCCTTTATCATGGCAACGGCCCAGGCGGACAAGGGGCAGCAGATTGCCATCATGGAGGCAGGGGGCAACGGCCATGTGCCAAAACCCTTTGATGCGGACCAGATCAAGGAGGCCATTGAAAAAGCCTTTGCCGGCCCGGACGCTGCCAAGGCCACTGCCCAGCCGAAACAGAGAAAAACCATCGGCAACCGGGTTGAACTGACCGTTTCCCATATCCAGATCACCGACCATCTGGTCCTGGGAGCCTTGAAACACAGAATCGAACAGGGAGATGTAAACCCGGAGCATTTTGTCCTCAAGACCGACAGCAAGGCAGGGTGGAACCCCATCCAGGAGGGGCTTGAAAATGGCGACATCGACTGCGCACTTGTCCTGGCTCCCATTGCCATGGACCTGTTTGCCTATGATGTACCCATCCGGCTGATGCTTTTGGCCCATAAAAACGGCAGCACCTTTGTTAGAAGCCGGCACTATGACCACCGGTTTGACTCTTTGCAGAGCTTCTACAAATACAAGGTGGTGGATATACCCCACAAGATGTCGGTCCACCACATGATGGCCCATAAATTTCTCAAGGAACTGGGCCTCAAACCCGGTGTGCCCGGGAAAAAGGCCATCAATGTCCGGTTCGAGGTGGTGCCCCCCATAAAGATGCCCGGCATCATGCAGGAGAACGAAGACGTTGCCGGGTTCATGGTTGCAGAGCCCATTGCCACAAAAGCCATTGTCAACGAGATCGGAAACCTGGAGTTCCTCTCTGCTGCACGGTGGGATGACCACCCCTGCTGCATTGTGGCCATGCAGGACGATTTTATTCAGCACTGCCCTGACGCGGCAAAGGAATTTGTATCCCTGCTGGCGGAAACCGGCAGATACATCGAGGCGGACAAGGCAAGGGCTGCCACTGTCGGGGTGAATTTTCTGGATCCGGAAGGAAAGCTCGGCCTCAATCCAGAGGTGCTGAAAAAGGTCTTTTCCCAGCCCCAGGCCATCCACTGGAACAATCTCTATCCGGATATCGAGAAGCTGGACACGATTCAGCGGTACATGCACGATGTCATGGAGATCGGCAAGATGATCGATCTTGAGAAATTTGTCCATCTCGATTTTGCCAGTGAGGCCTGCAGGGGGTAATTAAAAGCCGTCAGCTATCAGCCGTCAGCCATCAGCCGTCAGCCATCAGCCGTCAGTAAGCAGCAGGTAGCTACTGGAAGATCCCTGAGTACTGGTCGCTCTCTCCGTTCACTCCAGTGGGTAGTGGGTAGTGGGTAGTGGGTAGTGGATAGTTGGGATCTTCACTCCCCACTTATCACTTTGCGGATAAAATCCGCAAGCAGTACTGATTACTGAAGGCTGTCGGCTGACGGCTTTCATATAACGGCCATGCCCTGCGGGCACAACAAAAGTAGAAAGTCGAATTAGAGGCAGCCGGTTCGGGGTTTTGCCC
>JAWOGI010000177.1:0-9382 GCA_046496975.1 Desulfobacteraceae bacterium
AGCTGGATCTCCAGTTCGCGGCGCTCAGTGATGTCGCGCCCGACCACAATGGCCCCGGAGGCCGTGCCGTCCGGGCCGATCTTTTTGCATATCACAACAATTGGCCAGAAACCTGCGGCTTACTCTGCGCTCCGCTTGTTTTTCGGCTACGCCTCAGGAGAATATAACGATATATTACTCTGGCACAATTAAAATTCAGAACAAGTTCTAATACTTCATTCTGTCCCGGCCGGGGCAGATGCCCCGGTCCGGTTTGTTACGTATTCGGCCAGTTTGGCAATGGTGTTGAGATCCCTGAGTTTGAGGTCGTCGGGAACGTCAAACCCGAAGAAGGATGCCGCCTTGGCAAAGATCTCCACCTGCTTCACCGTGTCAATGCCCAGATCGGCTTCCAGGTCGAGATCGTCTTCCAGCATGTCGGTGGTGTAGCCGGTCTGGTCTGCGATGATCTCCCGGATTTTTTCAATTTCTCCCTGGCTTACTGCCTCCGGATCCTGCACGGAACCGCCGGCGGTGCCTGAGGAGAGATCCGCCGCCGCAGGGGCCGGGGCTGCTTCTTCCCGGGGCTCCACAACAGCCGCTTGTCCGGCACTCTTTCTTTCTGCCGGGACCGGGCCTTCTGCTCTGGCCTGTTCCGGCTTTTCGGCCGTTGCGCTCTTCTCTCTTTCCGGGTCGGCAATGACGCACAGGGTGTTGTCGATGATCTTGAGCTTCGGCTTTTCAGCCCCTGTGATTTGTTTCAGCCACATGCGGTATTGGATGCCGCCGCCTTTCAGGGCGACGGGATCAAAAACCTTTTCCTCGATGCGTTTGACAAAGAGAAATGCCAGGTGGGACCCGAATCCTGCCGCCAGATGGAGGCCGTATTCGATATCGTTCCCCTTGCTGCTGCTGAAGTTCAGCTCCCTGAAGTGCTCGGGGATATCGGTAAGGTTGGCAATGGGCGGGGCCATTTTTTTCTGCAGCGCCTTGACCATGACCACATCTTCGATGGCGGCTCCCAGGGTGTGGCCGGTGAACCCCTTGGTGTTGGAGATGGCGATGTTTTTCAAATGGCTGCTGAAGGTCGCCTTGAGGGCCGACACCTCGGCATCGGCGCTGCCCCCCCTGGCAGGGGTGTAGGTCTCGTGGGACATGAACAGCAGCTTGTTGGCGTACTCTTTCTTGGCAAGATTGTGCTGCTTTTCCACCTTTTCGATGAATTTTGTCATCTCGGCGGTCATGTGGGGTACGTCAATGTTGTAGGTGTGGTAGGCCGAGTTTGCCATGTGGGTGCCGAGGATCTCGGCCTGGCCGTTCATCCCCCTTGCCTTGACAGTGGCTTCATTCTCCACAATCACACCGGCGGCGCCGCTGCCGAGGATGGTTCCGTTCCGTGCCGTGTCAAAGGGTTTTGCCGCCTCGGAAACCCGCTTTTTCACCGTTGCGGCCCCCAGGGCGAGAAAGCCCGATCCGATCCACTGATTCTGGGCCGAAGAGGTGGCGTTTTCACCGCCCACCACAATGACCCGCCGGCATCTGCCCACCCGGATCCAGTCCTCGGCAATGCCGATGGCCTGGGTGGTGGAGGCGCAGGCGCTGGAAACAAGGGTGTTGGGCCCCTTGGCCCGGATAAGCTGTGCCAGGTGGGCCGCTCCCAGGGGACAGAGGTTGGCCAGGAGGTTTCTGTCAAACTTGTAGACGTCCAGGTCTTCCCTCTTCCGGTTTCTGATCTTGAAGAACCAGTCGGTTATGCGCTCTTTGACACTGACCTCCTTGACGCTCTCCATTAGATAGTAGTAGATGTTTTCAAACTCTTCATAGGGTTTCAGGTAGAACCGGTCGTAGAGGTACTTTTCCATCTCGTTGACCAGGGTTTCGCTGTTGGGAAAGAGGGAGGTGACGATCACACCGGTGTCATCCTGCATCTCTTCGGGCAGGGCAAACCCGTCGGGAATCATGTGCTGTCCCGACGATGAGGATTTGTACTGCATCACAAGGGGAATGCCGGCATCCTTCAGCGCTTCAATGCCCGCGGCCACTGCCAGGGCCATGCTGATGTCGTAGTCGGATTTGACCCCGTACTCTTCGGTGAGGTTGAAGTACCCCAGCTGGCCGGCCAGGTGGATCACATCCTCGGTCCTGGTGATCTCCACAAACCGGGCATTGCCGTCGGGCTGCTTGAACAGCCGGGTGATGTTCTTGTCGGTAATCTTCAACTGCTCTTCAATGGTCAGCGGTTCGATGAAATTGCTTCCTTCTAGTATCCGCTCAAAATTGTCCGGGGCAAAAACCTTTCTCGATTTGCCGGGAAGACCCACGGAAACCCCGGCAATGACGATTCTGTCCGTGTTGAAATGGAACCGTTCCACGGCTTCCAGGGCAGCCTCCTGCTTTTGGCGGAGAAACTCCTCGTAGAGCAGTTTTTCGGCAAGCTGTTCGTTGTTGCTCCTGAAACTGGTGAAATCCTCTTCCACCGGTCTCCTGGCAGGTTTTTTCCCCGTTGCCGGCGGTTCGTGCCGGCCAGGGGAAGCGGCGGCTTCCAGGGCATGGGGCTCTGCCTTTGTCCGGGTAAAGATCGAAGAGTAGGATCTCAGGTAGGAGATGCACTCTTCCAGGGAGGCCGTCTCTCCCTTTTTGGCATCAACGGCAACGGCATTGCTGTACCGGGCGATGTTGATGTTTTTCAAAAGGTTGGAGAGCAGCCTTGAAGGACCGATCTCAATGTAGTGGGTTTTGTTGGACTGGTACACATACTCGACGGATTTGATAAACTCCACAGGGGATGTGATCTGTTTTGCCAGCAGGTCCTTGACGGCCTTTCTATCCTGGGGATAGGCGGTGCCTGTTACATTGGAGATGATCCGTGCAAAGCTGACATCGTTGAAGGTGACGCTGCCAAGGTAGTCCCTGAGCTTTTCACTGGCCTCCTTGAACAGGGGGGTGTGAAATGCCCCGGAAAGGTTGAGCTTTCTGAACACCACATTCTCATCTTCGAGGAACGAGCAGAAATTGTCAATGGCATCTGCCTCTCCGGAAACGGCGGTCTGGTTCTCGCTGTTCTTGTTGGTGATGTAAATGTCGGAGAGATAGGAGCGCCGAATCAGGGAGGCGGTCTCTTTTTCATTCTTGAACACCACCATGATTTTGCCGGGATGCTTCTCTGCCGCCTCTTTCATGAGGTCCGACCGTTTGATGATCAGCTTCATGGCATCGTTGAAATCCAGCATGCCGCTGCAGAACAGGGCGGTGTACTCGCCGATGCTGTGGCCGATGAAGAGGTCCGGGGAGAACCCCCTGGCGCTGAGCTTGTCAAAAATCGCCGCCGATGAGAGGAACACCGCCGGCTGGGTGTTTTCGGTCAGGTTGAGTCTCTCGTCTTTGGTGAACATGATTTCCAGCAGGGAATACCCCCGCTGCTCAACAAAGATCGCCTCTCCCTGCTCCATTGTTTGTCTGATCTCGTCGTCGTTGTCAAACAGCTCTTTCATCATGCCTGGTCTCTGGGAGCCCTGGCCGGACAAAAGGGCCACCATCCTCTGTTTGTTGCCCTGGCTGTCGGCGGAATAGGGGGTGCCGCCCCGGGGGGTGTCAAGGTGTGTCATCGGGGGGGCATCTGTTCCTGTGTTGATCGCTTTTGGTGGTGCCGCATTCACTGCCGCGGCAGGGGCGGGTCGCTCCACCGCTGCCTGTTTGTGTGCGTCGGTTCCGGCGGAGATATCAATGACCGTCTCATCCGCTCTCTCGTCTGCTTGTGCCTCTCCTGCACGGGTGATAACCGCCGGCAGGGTGGAGACGATCATGTGGCTGTGGTTGCCGCCGATACCGTTGACATTGGCGGCAAACCGCAGGGGCCTCTGCCTTAGCGGCGACGGGGCTTCCACGGAGACAATCTTTTTGGCCGGCTTTAACACCCTGCTGTTTTTCATGGTGGAGTGCTCAGAAGAAAAGTTGAAGTCGGGCAGAAGTTTTCTGTTTTTGTTCATCAGCATCACCTTGGCAAGGGCCACCGCCGGGTTGGCAGCCTTGAAATAGCCGAACTGGGGCTTGACATTGCCGCAGGAGAGTTCATGGTGAAAGGTCTTTTCCACCACCTGCTTTTCGATCATGTCCCCGAGCACGTTGGAAAAGGCAAACAGGTCCAGGTGGCGGATATCCTGTTTTTTGATGCCGCTTTTTCTGTAGCAGTCGTTGATGGTCGAGACAAAGGTCTGCTCGGAAGGAGCGAGAAGATGGTCCGGCACACTGGACTTTATGGTTGTCTGGTTGATCTCCCCGAAAATCTCCATGTTGTTTTCCCGGGCCTTTTTGTACGTGGTGACCACATGGATGGCGGCCCCCTCGCCCATGACATAGCCTTCGGCCCTGGAGTCAAAGTAGTTGCACTCCCCCCTGGAGAGAAGACCCAGTCGCTTGAATGCCATGAGAACGGCCGGGTAGAGGCTGGCATCCACTCCTCCGGCCAAAACAAAGTCCAGGTCCTTGAAGGCGATGTTCCTGGCCGCGTTGCGGATGGCAACCACGGCAGAGGCGCAGGATGCGTCAATGACATAGTTTGCCCCGTTGAGGCCGAAATGGTTGGCAATTCGGCCGGAGATGATGTTGGAGAGAAGCCCCGGTGTGGTGTCTTCGTTGTTCTCGGGGATTCTTTCTCTGATCTGCTGGACAAGGGTTTCGGCAATGGCGCCGCTCTTGTCGGCAGAAACGGCGTCGCTGTTTTTGATGATCCGCTCAACAAGCCCTTTTCTTACCCGCAGGATATTCTTGGTCTGCCTCTCTCCTGGAATGGTACCGAGGATAACCCCGGTTTTGTTCCCCTTGGTCAGAAGTTTTTCAAGACCCGAGGAGGCAATGGCCTCACCGGCCGCCTCCAGCCCGTAAAGCTGACCTTTTTCAATGGAGCGCACCGTCTTGGGGGGCATTCGGTATTTGGCGTTGTTGAACTTGAAATCCGTGATCACCCCGGCCTGGACCTCGGGCAGGTGGTAGATGGAGTCCTTGTCCATTGCCGCGTAGGCCTTGCTGGCAAAGATCTCTTCGGGAATCGGTGAGAGCTGTTTTTCACCGGATTCCAGCTTCTCCCAGAAGGTGTCAACGGTTTTCGCGCCGGGGAGCATCACCCCGAGGCCGGCAATGACGATGCGGTCGTCATTGAAATCATAGCCCGGATCTTCGAATATGGAACGTTTGACTGGAGCATACGTCTTCTTGAACTCTTCTACCACAACATGGTAGTTGATGCCCCCGAACCCGTAGGAGCTGACAGCGGCTTTCCTGCTCTTTGCCTCCCCCGGTCCCCCGGCCCTGGCACCGTCTTCCTCCCATTTTTCAGGTTCCGTGACAATGTACAGGGGAGAGTCGTCAATCTTGTGGTTGCTGGAGAGGGTCTCGAAATTGGCATTGGGGGGAATGATTCCCTTTTTCACGGCAAGGATGGCCTTGATGAGTCCTGCAGCACCGGCGCAACCGAGAAGATGGCCGATCTGGGACTTTACCGAGCTGATTCCCTTTTTCCCTTTGGTGTAAAATCCTTTTAAGGTTTCAAGTTCCGCCTGGTCGCCCATGATGGTGGAGGTGCCGTGGGCCTCTATGAAACGGATCTCTTCGGGTTTTATGTCTGATTTGAGTTTCTCGTAGCACCGTTCAAGACTGAGCCTCTGGCCGTGGGGGTTGGGGGCGGCAATGGCTTTTCCCTTGCCGTCGGAGCTGCCGCCGATGCCCTTGATGATTCCCTGGATATTGTCCCGGTCCCTGATGGCATCTTTCATTCGCTTTAACACAAAGACAGAGGAGCCCTCGCCGAGGATAAACCCGTCGGCCCGCTGGTCAAAGGGAAAGGAGCCTTTGGCGGAAAGAGCCCCCATCTTGCAGAACCCCACAAAGGATTCCGGTGCCAGGTGGGTGTTGACCCCGCCAACGATGGCCTGGTCGGATTCTCCCGAGAGCAGGGCATCGCATCCCGCTTCCAGGGCTGTGAACGACGAGGCGCAGGCAGCATCCACAACATAGTTCTCGCCCCTTACCCCCAGGTGCCGTGCCACCCTGGAGGCTTCAATGTTGAGCAGCATGCCGTGGACGGGATCGTATCCGTGGTTGTCGCCCTCCATTCCCCTTTGAAGATCGGCCAGCAGCTGTTTTTTTTCCGATTCGTCAAGTTTCTGGAACTTTTCGTTTTTTTCCAGCATGGCCGTTACTTCTGGAAAATGGTATTTAAACTGAAGCTGGTTTCCAAGTTCATTGCCAAGGCAGGTGGCAATGATCACCGAGGTACGTTCAGGGTCTTTGCAGGAAAAGGTCAGATCCTTTCCAAGGTAGCCGGAATCCTCCACGGCCTGGTAGGCCGCCTGGAGGAGAAGCTGCTGGCTTCTGGAGAGTTTGGCCGTTTTTTCGTCATTGTACCCGAACCGTTCCTGGTCAAAGGAAAAATCTTCGATAAGACCGGCAAGCTCGGTGTAGGACTTGTCTTCGGCCTTTTTGTCGGGATCGTAGTAGAGTTCCCTGTCCATGCGGGATTCCGGCATCTCCTTGATGAAATACTGCTTGTCAAGGATGTTCTCCCACATTTTTTCCGGGCTGTCCGATCCAGGGAGGATGCAGCCCATGCCGATAACGGCAATTTCATCGTTGATCTGGTTTTTTTCAGAAGAGAAGATTTCAAGATCGCCGAGGTTTTTGAAGAGCAGCTCCTTGGCGTTAAAGTAGGTTGCGTGGATCTCCTCGATGGAAACCGCCTCCTTGAAAAAGGCAAGGCTGTCTCCCACAAGAAAATTGCCGTTGCGCTTGTGGTCTTCGCCTTCGTAATAGGTGACGTTCTTGGGGTCAGGGTTCTTGAAATCCGGCAGAAACCCCTTGGCACCGATGAGCAGGGAGCCGATGTTCTTCTTTTCAAAGGCGCGTTTCTTGGCCTCGAGTTTCTCCCCTTTTTTGATCATCTCTTTTTCCGTTTTGATCATCATCCGTGCAAACTCTGTGGGGGCGGTTCTTGATGCAAGACCGATGGTGGTGCCGATGACCATGGTCTCATCTTCCTGGGCAATGATATCCTGGTACTGTTTTTTCATGCTTTCGGTGTCGACAATCTCGTGGGAGAAGAGGTAGGCGCTGCCCACCTGGATGCCGATCTTTGCCCCCCGGGCCGCCAGGGAAGAGGCGATGCCCGAGATAAAAGCAGAGGCAAAACAGGTGGAGATGCCGCCGGCAAAGACCAGGGTCAAGCCGGAAAGATCGTTTTTTTCCAGATCACTGATCCGTGTTTCCAGAAGTTTTGAAATAGCAGCCTCCCAGAGGACCAGGCTTGTCAGGGAACCCACATGGCCCCCGGCCTCTGTTCCTTCAACGATAAACCTTCTGCAGCCGTTCTTCTGGGCATTTTCCATCATGGAGATGGAGGGAGTGTGGAGGTAGGTCTTGGTTCCGTTCTTTTCCAGGTCCAGCACCTGGGAGGGCACCCCGCCGGCAAAAAGGGCAAAGGGGATGTTGTATCGTTTCACCATCTCAAGGTGCTGGTCAATGGCCGGGTTAAAGGCTTCGATGCCCACAAGCCCGGCCCCGCAGGTCTTCACCTTTTCGGTTCCCTTTTTCAGCATCTCGTCGGCCAGGGATTCGGGCAGGCTGCCCACGGCAAAAAAGGGCAGCGCCCCTGCCTTGAAAACCTGTGATGCAAAATCGGCATTGTCGCTGATGTTGGCCATGGGACCCTGGATCAAAGGCAGGTCAGTGCCGTGTTCCTCGGCCAGGGGAGATCCGGGGCGTATGGGGTCATATTCGTCAACATAGTTCAGGGTTTGGCCAATGTACTTGAAAAACGAGGTGATGATCGCCTTGACATCAGATTCCTCCCGGACAAACTGCTTTGCAAACAGGGCGTCCTGGCCGAGGAAGAAGAGCGCCTGGACGGCCACTGCCTCTTTTTCGTCAAGGGCGGTGATGTTCTCTTTGATCTCCCGGTAGATCGTTGCCTTGGCATCTTCTCTGTCCGAGACAACAATGGCTTTCTCCTTGAGCTGTTTGGCAATCTTGGTCCCAAGCTTTGCAAACACCCGGAATCTAACATTGCTGTTGATCCTGATCTCCGTGGAATCACTCTCTTCTATGCCCTTGAGGAGTTTTTTGAAATTTTCCGACACCGGGGATTCATCGGCCAGCCACAGCTGGCTGTCCAGGACCACCCCGCTGACCCCTGCGGCAAACATTCCCGCCGCGGTGTGTCTGCCCACACCGCCGTGGATGAAAACGGGCAGGGCGCTGTTTTTCAGGTACCACTGCATGAGGATGAACGAAGAGTATTTGGATACCCGGCCACCGGCCTCGTTTCCCTTGAGAATCAGGGCGTGGGGGTTTATTGCCTCTATTCGGTCGTTGATATTGATATCCCTGATCTCAAGAGCCAGCCTGGCACCGGCAAGGAGAGAGAAATCGGCAGGCTTGTCGTCTCTGCCAAGGGGGGCCACCACAAGGTCGAGGTTGGCAGGGCCCATGTCGGAAATTTCCCTGATCAGCTCTTGATCAGGGCTGCCAAGCCTTATGCCGAAAAGAAAGTCCTGGCCGGCAAGCTGCCTGACGGTCTCGATGATTTCTTCTTTTGGCAGAAATTCCGTGTCAAAGAGGGGAAGGCCCCCTGCCTGGAAAATATCGGCAAAAAACTTGATGCTCACGGTTTTTACGGGGTTGTAAACCATTAATGGCAGTTTTGAGTTGACTGTTCTTGTCAGCATATATTTATATTTCTCCGTCTTTTTATTGGTTGTCTGTTTCTTCAGCACAATAGAGTCTCCCGCCCCTCCTGCCCTTCCCGCTCCTCCCGCTGTTACCGCTGTCAACGGGGTCAAAACCGGGGGGCGCCCGGTGCGTGATTTGTTGCGGGCACAACTCTACTGCAGGATTTATAAACAAATTTTATGCCATGGTTCCATGAAAGTTTTATCCAACTGTAATTTAAGCCGATTGTTCGTTTACCGGTGGTGCATTGGAAAGAAGGTGGGGTGTTGTGTATGCATTTTGTGAACTTTTCTTGTACTTTTTATGTATATTGCTTGTGTAAGGCTTTGGGTGTAAAGATCAGCGGCTGTTCTCATCATCCTGGCCGTGGTGATCATGATCCGGGAGTGATTCACTTTTCCCTTGACAAGGCATTGCTGCGGCAACTAAGAATGCAGTGGGCCATTTATGTTGAAAATTACGGGCTTGGTCATAACATCGGCCACCCTGGGGTGGGGTCAGGCTTTCGTTATTAACATTATCGTGTGCTTTATGGGGTGATTGTGCTTTTCTGTCCGATAACTAAATATTATAGCCATAAGGAATTGATTGATGAATCGGCTAAAATTGAAAACAGTGTTGTTGTGGAACCCTGTTATATCGGAAAAAATGCTAAACTGAAAAATTCAGTCGTCGGTCCCTATGT
>JAWOGI010000242.1:0-14301 GCA_046496975.1 Desulfobacteraceae bacterium
ATGGATGACCCGTCTTCAGATAAAATGTGCAAATAAAAAGTCTGAAATTGCAGTTGACCAAATCCGTACAATAAGCAAACAACGATTGAAAAAGAAAATTGATAAATTATCTGAGATTAAATCCGCTCAACTGCGAAAGCTCATCACTTGTATGTATGGCGAATAAAGATTTTATCCGGCTTCTAACCGTAACATCTCTTTATCGTGGAGATAACAGTTTCACTGGAAATCTCCTTGATCAGCGGAATATCTGCAGCGGAGGTGATGCCGCTTCCTATAATTATTTCACCGGCAGACCCAGCAAATTTGGCCGAAGTTGTGATCCAACCGTTAAACAGCCTTCAGCCAGGCAGTGTCATAGGGATGCAGGGTCAGGGAGATCCTGCCGTGATCCGCAAAAAACAGCTCTTCACTGACCAGGTTTACCCAGTTTTGCCGTTTGTGTCTTTCAACATCGATGTTCACCTTACAGGAATCACCGGTGACATTGACAAGGGCGATGATCGTCTCGGATTTGTCAACGGAACACCTTTCAACGGCAAATATCCTTGAAGATATCCCCAGCACCCTCTGTGATGCGTTGGGGTGAAATGCCGGCTGCCGGGTCCGCAGCTTGAGGAGACGGCCAAGTTCCCTGTTGATCCTCGATATCTTGGAGAAGGGATCGGCAAGGGCCGATTTGATGGCGCCGTTGGAGATGTCTCTTCGGTTGATATCCCGCTTGCTTTTTGTTTTCAACACGGCTTTGATGTCATTCTTGGTACCGATAAGGCTGTGCAGATAAATGCCGGGAACCCCCCTGATCACCAGGGCAATCACCCTGGATGCCACAAATCGTTTCACCTGAAAGGCGGTGTCTTCGTTCCTCTCTCCTTCTTTGCTCAATGCGCTGTACCAGGTAATATTGATCTCGTAGGGTTCTTCGGTTCCGTTTTTTCCTGATTTGTATGAGATCATGCCGCCATGGTCTACTGCCCTGTGGGCAAGGTCCTCGATCTCATTTTCCGTTAGAATCCCCTTTACAGCCATAAGCCCTATGCCGTCGTGGGAATCCAGAAAATTAAAAAAAGAGGTCTGGTCCGAAGGCGTTTCAAGTTTCGATGCCCATTGGGAGAGGGTACTGGCGTCAGCCGCGTAAAAGGTATGAAGGACAAGGGGCGGCAGGGCAAAGTTGTAGACCATATGGGCTTCATCGTACCCGCTGCCGAAATAGGAGACGTTTTCGTCGTGGGGCACGTTGGTCTCGGTAATAAGGGCCACGCCGGGAGCCACGGCTTTTAAGATGTCCCGGAACAGCTTGATGATTTCATGGGTCTGTTCAAGATGCACGCAGCTGGTCCCCGGCTCGCACCATAGAAACGTGACGGCATCGAGGCGCAGGATATCAGCCCCGTGACGGATGTACATAAGAAGGATGCCAAGCACCCTGTCAAGCACGTCGGGGTTTTTATAATTGAGATCTATCTGATCGTCGGAAAAGGTTGCCCAGACGTATTTGACACCGTCAAGGGTGTGAAACTTTGTCAGCACATCGTTTGTCCGCGGCCGGAATATCATCTGTTTCTGCTCTTGGGTAAGCTCCTCCGGAGAATCAAATGTAATGAAAAAATCTTTGTAATACCTGTCGCAATTGAGAAACTCCCTGAACCATCTGCTCTGGGAAGAGACATGGTTGACAACCCCGTCAAACATCAGCTGGTATTTTTCTTCGAGTTTTTCGATGTCCGCCCATGTGCCAAGCCTTGGGTCGACCGATTCAAAGTCTGTCACGGCAAAGCCCCTGTCCGAGGAGTAGGGGAAAAAGGGCAGTATATGGATGGTGTTGATGGTGCCGCCAAGGTATTCATCGCAGAAATCTGAAAGTGCTGAAAGCGGTGATTTTTTTTTGCTGTGGATAATATCACCGTATGTGATCAGTATAATATCCTTTTCGGTAAACCGCTGGCAAGGATCGATGGTTTTTTCCTCTTCGATCATCTCCAGTGATTTGTGGGCGTAATAGACCTTGAGTGTTCTTTCGATTTCAGGATAATACGCCCGGGCAGTTTCTTCACCGTAAAGAGAGGTCAGGCGATTGATGATGGTCTCTTTTGTTTCATCGCTGAGTTGCAGCTGTTCTCTTTTATAGTCCGGCTCATTGTTGTGCACCGTTTTGATGAACCGGCTTGTATTT
The DNA here is from genome assembly GCA_046496975.1 of Desulfobacteraceae bacterium. Taxonomy (GTDB): domain Bacteria; phylum Desulfobacterota; class Desulfobacteria; order Desulfobacterales; family Desulfobacteraceae; genus DATFJZ01. The sequence continues at coordinate 2,174 of JAWOGI010000242.1, forward strand.
TTTCGATCCTGCATCGTCATGGTTGATCACTCTTTTGATACCCGATCTGCTGTTTACAAGAAACTTGAGACAAGATACAAGAAAACTGTCTCATTCAAATTTCATGCTTTATTGTAATACACTACATCATGGCCGTTTGTAAAAAGCCCACGCCGGAACCTTGCCGCTGGCGGCATTGGCTCCGGGTCTTCGATCCAATTCGTTGTGGCCGGTGCTCTCTTCAGCATCCTAGACTACTACAAACAACCATATAATGCAAAAGCTTTGAAGACCAGATCGGGGGCGCGAGGTTATGACCAAGCCCGGGGCGGGCATTGATAAAATGGGTGCTGTGAGCCACCATCCAACGCGTCAAGAACACCGCAAAAAAGAAGGAAAGCATTACCATGAAATGGCCAACCGGTGAAATAGAAACAGCAGAAGGCAAACAGAAATGTATTGCCCCCTGGATTGTCTCAGCCAGCAGGGCAACAGATTTACCAGCATATTATTCTCAATGGTTTATTGACAAGATCAGAAAAGGATATGTTAAATGGATTAACCCTTTTAACAGGCAAAAACCGCAGTATATATCCCTTTCCAATACCCAGGTGATTGTTTTCTGGAGTAAAAACCCAAAGCCTTTGATACCCAGTCTCAGAGAACTTGATGAAAAAAAAATCCAGTACTATTTTCAGTTTACTTTGAATGATTATGAGAAAGAAGGTTTTGAACCCAGGGTGCCCCCCCTTGAGGAGCGGCTGGAGAGCTTTCAAATGCTTTCTGAGCTGATTGGCAAAGATAAAGTCATCTGGCGGTTTGATCCGTTATTGATCACCGACAGGACGCCCCCGGACGTTCTGCTTGAAAAAATAGAGAAAACAGGGGAAAAACTGCACGGTTTAACCAAAAAGCTTGTTTTCAGCTTTGCTGATATCAGCAGATATAAGAAAGTACAGGCCAATCTTAAATCAAAGGGAATTCATTATGAAGAGTTCTCAGTGGAAACCATGGATTATGTTGCAGGGAAAATATCAGAATTAAACAAAGCGTGGGGATTAACAGCAGCAACCTGTGGTGAAAAAAGAGATTTTTCAAAATACGGTATCATAAAAAACAGGTGTATTGATGATGAGCTGATACTTAAAATAACCGACTCCAGCACCAGGACCAATGAGTTTGAAAAGTTTCTCGGGTTTGATCCTCAAATGAATCTTTTCAAACAAGGTGGGGGTGCCGGCAGTAAAACAGAGAAAAATTTAAAGGATAAGGGACAGCGCAAAGAGTGCGGGTGCATATACAGTAAAGATATTGGAAGCTACAACACCTGTTCCCATCTCTGTGTCTATTGCTACGCAAACAATTCTCCCAAGGCCGTCAGCAGCAATATCAATCAGATGACTGTTGAGAGTGATGCTCTGTTGCCCTTCTGAAGTTTTCAGCATACCCCCTCCTTTTCCCAGGGCGATGGCGTTAAACTTCTCAAACAGAGGGCTTGGTCATAACATCGGCCACTCGTCACATTTGGCGGGCCAACGGGGTCAGGCTTTTGTTATTGACGTTATCGGACAGAAAAGCACAATCAAACCATAAAGTACACGATAATGTTAATAACGAAAGCCTGACCCCACCCCAGAATGGCCGATGTTATGACCAAGCCCCAAACAGAAGAGTCTGATCAGAAGGGTCCACTCCCGGCTGGCACCTGAAGGAATAGGCTTGAAGGGAATCCAGTGTATAAAAAAAGTTGACAAACAAAAAAAACTTCTGTAGAAAAAAATTTATCATAGTTGCGGCTGAAGCCGCTTGAAGAATTGGGGCTTGGTCATAACATCGGCCATTTGTCACATTTGGCGGACCAACGGGGTCAGGCTTTTGTTATTGACGTTATCGGACAGAAAAGCACTGTCAAACCATAACGCACACGATAATGTTAATAACGAAAGTCTGACCCCACCCCACAAATAATTAAAACCAAAAAGGCCACGAAGGTCTACGCACCCCCCAAAATGGGATGCGCCTTCGTGGCCTTTTTTGTTTTTGGCAGACCAATGACCCGGAGCATAGGCTTGGTGAAAATGAACAATGAAAAGGTTAAAAATGTTGTTGCAAAAGGAGGATATGAAATGGAAAAGTTGAAATGGATCGGTATTGTATTGACCCTTGTTGTTTTTGGATACCCGTTTTCGTTATTGGCAGCAGAACAGGCCAAAGAGACATACAGCCTGGGGGAGGTGGTGATTTCTGCCACCCGGTCAGAAATTCCGGTGTTCGATGCGGCTCAAAGCGTTACGGTCATTTCCAGCGAGGAACTTGCGGCCTCCCCCTTTGAGCGTGTGGAAGACATCGTCCGCAGTGTTCCGGGAATGTACAATTTCAGGCATTATGCTTTGCAAACAAACGGCATTGTGAGCCCATTAAAAATGCGCGGTGTGGGCAGCAACAGAATCCTGATATTAGTGGACGGCGTGCCCCAGAACGACAATTTTAACAACTCCATTGCCTGGGTGGCCTGGGGCCATATTCCCAAAGAGACCATCCAGCGCATTGAAATCGTGAGGGGGCCGACCTCGGCACTATACGGATCAGAGGGGCTTGGCGGCGTGATCCATATCATTACCAAAAAACCGGAAACAAAGAGAGAAACCGTGGTTCGTGGCGAAGCAGGAACGGCTGACACTTATGGTGGATACGGCTACCACAGCCAGAAGATCAACGACTTCGGTTTCATGGTGGCCGGCGGTTACGAAGAGAGTGATGGGTTTTACATGAAGGAAGATCCAAAGGCGTATGAGATTAAACGTTATCGAGAAGCAGGGAAAGTCCTCGGCAAGGCGACCTATGATATATCGCCTGGGTCCGATATCTCTTTTGCCGGGCTGTATTACGACCACGAAACCGGAAAAGGACGAAGATCGTTTTATGATGAACTGGCCCTTGATCAATACTGGATGAACTACAACCATGATGGGGACTCTATTGACCTGAAGGGACTGGTTTACTTCAATCGGGCCGACAAGACCGCATTTCAGGACACGGCAAAAGATAACTACGCATCCCTTTTAAGAAGGGAAGAGATGCCCTCCACTACATATGGCGCTGACATTCAGGGGACCATACCCTTGGGATCACAAACGAAGTTTACTTTAGGCGCTGCTTACAAAGAAGCGTCCTGGGATTACGATGATGAATATGTCGCCAGCACAAGGGATGTCGGAGCAGAGGGCAAACAGCGCTTCATCTCGCCTTTCACAAATCTGGACCTTCATTTTCTTGATGACACTTTGATTGTAACCCTCGGAGCGCGGTACGACTGGATCGAAACGTCGGATGGCGCCAACTGGGACAACCAGGGCAGCGCCGGAAAACCTGCCTATGACAATACGTTCGACGTCACCACCGAGGGCAGCTTTTCCCCCAAACTGGGTGTTACCTGGCATCCCGATGGCAAAACCACGTTTCGGGCCTCCGGCGGAAAGGGGTTCCGGGCGCCCAGTCTGTTTGAGCTCTACAAAGTCCACGTACGCGGCGGCGGTACCTATTATCGTGAAGCCAACCCCGATTTAGAGCCTGAGAAGATATGGTCCTGGGATGTGGGGGTGGAACGGTTCCTCACCGACAGCCTCTGGAGCAGGCTGACGTTTTACCACTCCTCTGCCAGGGATTACATTGGCGACCGTCTCACCGGCACCGGCACCTTTTCCGGGGGCCAAACCCGGTATGAGTATCAGCTGGACAATATCAGCGAGGTGGACATTTACGGGGTTGAAACGGAACTGGAGTGGTATGTGCTACCCGAACTCACCCTTTTTGCCAGCTACACCTTCAATATTTCCGAGGTACAGAAGGATGACAACAACGCCGATCTGGAGGGCAACTACCTGCCCAACGATCCCCGGAACAATGTCCATTTCGGATTTCGGTACAACAATCCGAAAATCGTCAACGTTTCCGTGATTGCCAATTACTACGCTGATATCTATTTCGACAACGAAAACACATTCAAGGAGAACGGCTATTTCACCGTTGATGCTTCGGTTTCCCGCAGGTTTTTCCATGGACTCACGGCCTATGCAAATGTGGAAAACCTGTTTGACGAAGAATATGACATGTTTCGACGCCAGGGCAGAAGCGACACCATCGCACCGGGTCTACTCCTCACCGGCGGTGTGAAATTGGAATTCTAAAAAAATTTAAGTTAAAAAGGAATTGAAAAAGATGAAACATTGCTTAAGAATTGTGACGGCTTTTACCATGGCCATGGCAGGAATGTGGGTTGCGACGCCGTCTTCTTTCGCCCATTATCTTTGGGTCCAGGAAGCGGACGACGCCGCTTATGCGGTATGCCGGGGAACCATCGGCGAACGCCTTGATACTTACAAACCATCCTGCGTGACGCAAATTTCAGCCAATTCCCCCGATGGAAAAAGTCTTTCCATAACCCGGACAAATGAAAAAGAGCGGGTGGTTTTTACTGCAAACGAAAAACCCGCCATGGTGGCGGTGACCAGTGAATGGGGAGATCGCGTCAACACCACCCGAGGGAAAAAGCTGATGAGCCGCCAGGCGGCCGAAGCAGCAGGCCTGACCGTCGTAAGCGCCTTTACATCCACGCAATTTTCAAAAACGGTGTTTGCTTCCTCCAAACTCAACACAGCGTCTTTGGGATTGAAATTTGAACTGGTACCTCTTACCGATCCCGTGACCGTGTCACCGGGAACGCCGACAGCGTTTAAATTGTTGTTTAACGGCCGACCCCTTGCCGGAACGCCTATCCTAACGAACTTTCACCGGGAAGCCAAAACCGATGAAAACGGCGCTGCGCAAATTACTTTTGAAAAAAGCGGTGTGCACCTGCTCTATGCAACCCACCATGTTCCCGCTGAAGAGAATTCCGCATTGGATTTTCTGAAATTTATGACATTTTTGACCTTTGAGGTAAAGTAATGAACCCAATGTTTTTATTTACCGTTTTTGTATGCATAATGGCTATACCTTTCAACGCCTTCGCCCATGGAACCGACTACCGTCTGATCGGTAAAGACGCAGTTGTGGCGGCGGAATTTTTCTATTCCGACAAAACCCCCATGGAGTATGCAGAGATTCTGATTTTCAGCCCGGAAAACGAAAAAGTGGAATTTCAGAATGGACGCACGGATCAGAACGGCAGGTTTGCTTTTCTGGCGGAAACGCCGGGAAAGTGGCAGATGAAGGTCAATGACGGCATGGGCCATGCGGTTCATGCCGCCGTTACAGTAAAACCCGTGAATTCGGAATCGAAAAAAAATGATGAAATTGCCGATAAACAACAAAACAGAGCCACGAAGAAAAATAATCCCCTGCTTGGCGACTCCCCCATGGGCGTCCGGCTCGTTTTAGGTCTGAGCATTCTGCTGAATCTCTTTCTGGGTGTGTATGTGTGGAAACGCAAACCATAATGTCCTGTTTTTCTGCAGTGAGAACGCTGCTCATGGTCGCTCTATCGTCATGCCTGGATTGAGAGCCTCCAGGCATAGATCATGGTTAATGCAATTGTATAAATAACGAGGGCATACACCCATTTGCCTGAAAATTTAGGTGTTCGAAGGGGGGAGAGGTTAAATCCGGCCATGGCCAGGAACATGGTATAGAGCAGAATTGAAAAAAAGAGAGGGGGGAACAGGGGTTCAAACAGAAACATAAAGGCAAAGACAATAATATTGTTGTCCAGTGCAAGTCCGGTGTAGGTTTGAGTGTCAACAAGGCCGAAAATATTGAAATAACTCAGACGTATGGCGCTGGTGGCAACAATCACGAAGGCCCCTGGCAAAAACCATGGGCTGAACCCTCCATAGCTCATCAGAAAAACAGCCGGGCAGATGCCAAAGCTGATCATATCAATCAAGGAGTCCAGCTGCGCGCCGAATTCCTTTTGATCCTCTGTTCTGCCTTTCATCCTGCGGGCGATCATGCCGTCTCCCCAATCAAAAAGAACAGCCCATATCATCCCGATTACAGCTGCTGAAAAATTTCCCAGCAGGGCAAAGTATATTCCCATCAGGGCAGATAAAAGCCCTGCAAGGGAACAGAGATTGGGAAGGTCTTTGGCAAACCAGAGCATCCCTTTCTCAGGTGAGTTTTCTACTTGTGATCTGTTCATCCAGTCCCCTTTATTTTATGTGATGCCAGAATCAATCCCATGGCCTGAACCAGGCTGGTGTTTTCTTCCTCGGTGCGGGCGGCAATCCGGATATACCGGTCTGCATCGGGCATGGTTTTACCCTGGCAGTGCTTGATATACATATTATGCTCAATAAACAATCTTTTGGTGAGTTCAGGTCCGCTTATGCCCTTATCCGGCAGCCGGCAGAAAACAAAGTTGGCATCCGGCTTGTACACCACGAGGTCTGATGAAACGATCTTCAGATCTTCATAGAGTTTGTCACGGTCCCTTTTTACCTGATTACAGCTTTGGGTAAAGGCATTGCCGTAATCGGGCAAAATCCTTAAAAATTCTTCGGCAAATCCATTAATGTTCCAGATATGGATGCCCTGGCGGACGGCGGCGGCAAATCTTGAATTTGCCGTTAAAAGGTAGCCGATGCGAAGACCGCAGATTCCGTATGCTTTACTCATGCTTTTAAAAATCGCGATATGGGGATAGGTCTGGATCTGATCTGCCATGGACATGAGATCCGGTTCATTGACAAAATCGATAAAAGACTCGTCAATGATCAATTGACAATCATGGCCGGCTAATTTTCCGGCCAGGCGAATCAGGTCGGATTTGGGGACAGTTATGGCTGTCGGGTTGTTGGGTGTGACCACAACTGCAATATCTGCATGGGTTTCAATGATGCGATCTGCAAATCGATCCACATCCAATTCAAAAGAGGGGATCTCCAGGGGGAATTCAACAGCGCTTCCCTCTGGTGCGGCATTTACATATTCGTTAAAGGAGGGGACCGGTACAATGATTTTTTTGGCGATACGGCCGGAAACAATTTTTATAAGCTCTGCCGCGCCATTGCCCACGACAATGTGTTCAGGAGGTTGATGGATCAGCTTACCCACAAGGGAGGCAAGTGCATCCTGGGCAACAGGGTAATTCAGGACAAGGTCATGGATTTTGTTTTTAAAGCAGGTAAACACCTCTTCAGGCGGGAAATAGAGATTGTACAGATAGGCATGATCAATAAAATCATGGCGATAGTATCCGCCATGCTGGGTTGAAATATAGGCATACTTCTCCATCTGGTTCTTATGGTCAGAATCGGGCATGAAAACGTCCTTAAAATGAGAGTGAGGATCTTCGGTCAGACACTGTTTTTTCTTTCGGTCTGATCTGTTTTAAACCATACATGGACAGCGGTTTTGTCGATTTTAATGGTTTTGTCGATTTTAAAGGAGGTACGGTTCTTACGGGGAATAGTTTTTCTGCAGAGGTCAGATCCTCCAGGGTATCCACTTCATACCAGGGCTTGTGGTCAAAACGAACCGCTTCAAGGGATAATGCCTTTTCAGCCACCATCTCCTGAAATACCGCCTCGTAATAATCATTTACCCTGCCGGCCAGAATATACTGGTTCAGCCTTTCCACAACCCGGTGCCAGGATGACAGTGAAAGGCTGTAAATATTAACGGTTTTATACCGGATTTCATCGAACCCGTTTAATCCGGTGCTCTGGAAGGCATTCACTTTGTCTGCTGAATTGAGTGTGACGGTTGACCCGTTCAGCCATGGCTGCATCCTTGCAATGGCAATCCTGTCCGGAATAAGCATTTTCGTAAGAAGGGACGGGTCAAAAACAAGATCACTTTCAATGAGCATGAATGGCTCTTTCATGGCTTTTCGGGCCATCCACAAGGAATATATATTATTGGTGGTTTTGTATAAGGGGCTGTGGATATATTCAATTTTGAGATTTCCGGCCCGGGTTTCCAGAAAGTTTCGAATACAGTCCTCCAGGTGGCCGGTGACCACAACCAAACGTTTAAAGCCGTGCTGATTCAGGCTTTGGATCAGTCGTTCCAATATGGATATTTTATTGACAAGGGTGAGGCACTTGGGTGACTTTTGGGTTAAAGGAAGCAGGCGGCTTCCTGTGCCGGCGGCCAGGAGCAATGCAGTGCGTATACGGTTTTTGGGATAAAAGGTCTTTTTGAATGGCATGGATTTCCTCATATTAAAGGGTTAATGGTTTCAAAAAACAACACTTTTGTGAGAATGAAATTTTTTGCACAATGGACAAATTGTTCAGGGAGAAATGGCTTCTATCTCAGGTGAGAAAATCGTTTTTGGATATCAGCGAAAAGCACCTTAAGGCGGAAACAGTTGACTCTCTTTTTTGACAGTTCAACTCAGACCATAATATAAGCATACCATTAAAAGTCAAGGTTTTTCTTACTTCTCTGTTCGGTTGGCATTTTTTTTGCTTTATAAAAATTAATCTTTTTACCCGGTAAAAGCCAGAGAGCCGGCTTCAGAGGCAGTTTCAATGTTTATCAGATTTTATGACCAAGCCCGGAATATGATTTGACCCGGCGCATTAACATCCTTATAGTTGTCTTCTATTAATATTTTCAAATTTTTATTTACAGCAGGGAGTGTTTTATGAATGTGCTGCACATTTCAGATCTGCATTTCGGCCCCCGTCACTGGGATGGAAGCGATAAAATCCTGTTGAAAAAACTCAATTCCCTTGAGGCTGATATCGTTATCAATACCGGCGACAATACAACCGATGGCCTGGAAGATGAATATGCCAAGGCAGGCCGTTTTTTAAAGGCCCTTAAGTGCAAGACGGTGATCTCTACCATTGGCAACCATGACAAAAGAAATATGCGATCCCATGAACTGTTCAGAAAATATATTTACAACCCGGAGATCATCTATGTTCCTGAAATGAAGAAGACCAGGAAAGAACACCTGTTTTTGAACCGGGAGATCACCCGGGTCAAGGACAATTTTACCGATATAAATTTCATTAAATCCATTGGCATAGACAAAAAAATTGTATTGATTATCAGTATTGATTCCAATGAACTCTATCGGGATGAGGGATATGTTGAAAAAGAGGTTTTGAATGCGGTTTCCCGCAAAATAAACCGGGTGGAGTATGATCTGCCTTTGTTGATGATCCACCACTCCCTGTTGGGAACAGATGAATGTCCTTTAAAAAATTCATCCTCCATAATTGATTTTGTGCATGAGCACAAGATCCAACACGTTTTTTGCGGCCATACCCATGAACTGGAATTGATGCAAACCACCGACCTGTACCATGGCAACTCCTTTACCCAGTTCATGTGTGGCTCCCTCTCTTCCATCAACCATACCAATGATGACAACCTGTTTCTGTATTATAAAAATTTTGGCGACGATGATATGCACCTCTACGTAATACGAATTTTCCCGGACAAGGGCAGGATCAATTTCAAAGAGGAAATGGTCTTTTAAAAACAGACCCTGTCCAGAACAACAGGCCGCCCTCTGCTGGGTTCATCCCGGGGAGTTGGGATTTATGGTCGCCATATCACCGCAGACAAGAGACCGTGAAGTCCCGGCCGGACTCCTTGGACGCCACCTGGACGGCAAGGCCCCGGCCGTGGGTGTCGACCATTTTCAGGCTTGCCTTGAACTTGTCGCCGTTGCTCTCCTTGAGCACGTAAGGCCGGGTCTTTCTGCCCCCGACCAGGGTCTCCACGTTTTGGCGGGTGAGGGTTCTGCCGGCGATCTCCTTCCAGATCACAAAGCGGCAGTCTCCGTTTTCCGGCCGCCAGTTGGAGCAGCCAAACCCCCGCCTCCCCTCGATGATGGTGCCGCTGCAAAGGGGACAGCGCATCTCTTTGGCCTTCTTTGCGGATTCTTTTGTGGATTCTTTTGTGGATTCTTTTGTGGATTCTTTTGTGGATTCTTTTTTGGGTTCTTTTTTGGGTTCAACAGGCGGTAACGCTTGGTGATCCCCATGGAACCGTTCAGCAGGCGATTCGCTTTGACCGGCATGGGTCCCGGCAGCGCCTTTGCCCGGGGACGCTTTTCCCTGGCCGTTGAAGTCGAAGGCGACCTTCCATTTTCCCTCCTCGTTGACGATCTTGAGGGCGGCGGAGAATCGTTTCTTCTTTTTGGAGACAAACCCCTTGAACGGACCGGATTTGCGGTATTGCAGCAGGTTTTCCGCCATTTTGGCGGAGATGCTTTTGCCGGCGATTCTTTTGAAGATCACGAACTCGCACCCCCTCTCCTCGCAGGAGAACGCCTTTTTATTTTCCCGGATGGCCTTGCCGCAGGCGGGACAGACCCCGACCACTGTGGCCTGAGTCGGCTTTGCTTTGAACTGCTTTGCGCTGAGCCCTGCGGATTTGAGTTCTGCCACGGCATCGGTAACAAAACCCTTGATCTGATCCAGGAACCGGATATCGCCTCCTTCTCCCAGGGCGATGGTGTTGAGCTTCATCTCCCACCGGGCCGTCTCCCCGGGTGAGGTCAACACCGAAGAGACCGGACACTTTCTCAGCTGGGTCACCAGATAGACCCCCTTGTCCGTGGCAAGCAGCCGCTTGCCCGTCCGCTGGACATACTTTCTTGAAATCAGGGTTTCAATGATCTGGGCCCGGGTGGACTGGGTGCCGATACCCACATCCCCCCGGTAGAGACGTTTGATCTCCTCCTCTTTTACATACCGACCCGGATTGGTCATCTCCTTGAGAAGCAGGGCATCTGAATAGTCCGGCGGCGCTGTGGTCTGCTTCTCCTCCCCGTCGATCTTTTCGGCCGCCCCCTCATCCCCCTCCACCAGGGGCGGGATGATCTCGGCCTCGGCCTTGTCCCGGGTGACGGCCTGATACACCCGCCGCCAGCCGGGATCGAGGATCACCTTGCCCCGGGTCTGGAAGGTCTGTTCTGCAAACACGGTCACCACCCGGGTACTCTCAAACCGACAGTCGGGATGAAATGCCGCGGCAAAACGGCGCACCACCAGATCAAACAGAAGGGTTTCATCCCGACTGGCACTTTGTGGAAGGGGCTTGAAGGGAATCAGGGCATGGTGATCGGTAAGCTTTGCATCGTTGAACACCCGCCGGTTGGAAAGGGTCACCTGCTTGGGATCCACGGTGGAGAAGAGGTCGGGGCAAGCCTTGCCAAGCTTTTCCATCACCGTTTTGACAAGGCCCAGGCTGGCGGTGCCGAGCACCCGGGCATCGGTTCTGGGATAGGAGAGGCACTTTTTGTCCTGGTACAATGCCTGGGCAATGGCCAGGGTCTTTTTGGCGGGAAAGCCCAGCCGCCGGTTGGCCTCCTGCTGCAGATCGGTCAGGGAAAAGAGCAGCGGGGGCGGCTCGCTCTTCTTCTCCTTGTTCATGGAGAGCACCACACCGGGGGATCTCTCTGCATTGAGCCGCTCCAGAAGTGCGTCCACCAGGGGCTTTTTGACAAGCCTGGTCTCCTTCTCCCTGAACCAGCGCCCGGTCCAGGACCCCTTGCCACCGCTGAACAGAACCTTGATGGTCCAATAGGTCTCTGGAACAAACTGCTCCCGCTCGTTTTTTCGGTCCACAAGCAGGGCCAGCACCGCCGTCTGCACCCGGCCCACGGAAAAAAGATCCCCGAGCCGAACCGTCATCAAACGGGTCAAGTTCATGCCCACCAGCCAGTCCGACACCTGGCGGTAATATCCGGCACGCCACAGCCGGTCATAGTCGGTCATGGGTTTGAGCTCTTTCATGGTGTTCCGGACCACCCCGGGCACCAGGGCCTGGCTGGTCCAGAAGCGCATGATCCGCTCCTTGTTTGTAACGCCCGACTCAAGGAGGATGGTCCGGGCGATCACCTCCCCCTCCCGTCCCGCATCCGTTGCAATGATGATCCGGTCGAACTGTTCCCGGGCAAGCAGATTCTTGATGGTCCGGAACTGCTGTATGGTCTTCTTGATGGGCTTGTACCGGAATCGCTGGGGAATAAGGGGCAGGGTCTCCACCCGCCACTTTTTCAGTCCGGCATCATAATCATCCGGCTCAAACAGTTCCACCAGGTGGCCCACGGCCCAGGTGATCACATGGGCATCCCCCTCAAAATAGCCGTCTTTTTTTTTAGAGACTCCCAGGGCCTTGGCAAAATCCGAGGCCACGGAGAACTTTTCTGTTAATATCAAGTCTGTCATGTCCTGATT
>JAWOGI010000250.1:0-3774 GCA_046496975.1 Desulfobacteraceae bacterium
GGGGTGATTTTTTCAATTACGTCAGACGGTTTGACGCATTTTTTCTGCCATTCAAAGGGGGAGCTGCTCTCCATATCAATCCTGGGACTGCTTTAATTTCCGGCGTGGAATTTTCGCCATGGATAAGTATTTGATTAATAAAAATGGGGCTTGATCATAACATCGGCCACTTGTCATATTTGGCGGGCCAACGGGGGTCAGGCTTTTGTTAATAACGTAAGCCTGACCCCACCCCATTTAAACATACTTGATGATAACTTCAAGTTTTTTTCCCCTTAAAAGAACTTTCCAGCGCCATGACCCGGAATTCCATCCCCCTGGAGTTTGAATCTTTCCGGGGATTCTTCAAGATTCATCCCGGGGGATGAGAAAAGACTTGACATCAGTGACGGCGACTGGGTAAGGATGTCGTCGAGACGGGGGCATGTCCAGACCAGAACCATGGTCACGTCCCGTCTGGACCCGGGGATGGTGTTCATGCCCTTCACCTGGAAAAAATTTAAAAAGGAAAACAACTTATATGACGTTTATTCTGATCTACCTGGGTGTGGGGGCCCTGGCAGGAATTCTGGCCGGCCTGCTTGGAATCGGCGGCGGTCTTGTGATCGTGCCCATGCTCACCTTTGTGTTCACCGCCCAGGGAATGGCCCATGGGGTGATTCTCCATGTGGCCCTTGGCACCTCCCTGGCCACTATTCTGTTTACCTCCCTCTCCAGCATGCGGTCCCACCACAAACGGGGGGCGGTGGTCTGGCCCGTGGTGCTGAGGATCACCCCCGGTATCCTGACGGGCACCTTCCTTGGCACCTGGATCGCCTCCATGCTCTCCACCGATTTTCTCAAGGGGTTTTTCGGTTTTTTTCTGCTCTATGTGGCCGCCCAGATGCTCATGGGGATCAAGCCGAAACCCACACGGGAGGTTCCCGCCGCCGCCGGCATTTTTACCGCCGGCAGCATCATCGGTGTATTCTCAAGCCTTGTGGGCATCGGCGGGGGCACCCTGTCCGTTCCATTCCTCGTCTGGTGCAATACCAGAATCCACAAGGCCATAGGCACCTCGGCGGCCATTGGTTTCCCCATTGCCGTGGCCGGCAGCCTTGGCTACATGCTCAACGGCATGGGCACACAAGGTCTCCCTCCCCTCTCTATAGGCTTTGTCAATCTCAAGGCCCTTGCCGGAATTGTGGCGGCCAGTGTTTTGACGGCTCCCATGGGGGTCCGCCTGGCCCACAGCCTGCCCATTGACAAGCTCAAACGGATATTTGCCGTCCTGCTCTGTGTTGTGGGATGCAAAATGGTTTTTTCCACACTGTTTTAGAAGGTCCGGTTTGTTGGACCACCGGTCTTTCCATGGCCTTTCCATGGCCTTCCCATGGCCTCCCCATGGTGGGACGCCATTCCTGCACCGCTTTCCAACGGCACCAAACCCTTTTTCCAGGAAAGCGCCGCCAGGGAGGTCTTTGACGCGGAAATCGCTGCCGAAAAGCCCTCAACAAAGGGGAAATGGCATCAGAAATCGGTATGCCGGACGGCCACGTCTCTGTCTTTAAGGTATTGCTTGACCTGTTGGATGGGCACCTCCTTTCTGTGGAAAATCCCCGCGGCAAGGGCCGCTTCCGCCTTTGTTCCGGTGAACACCTCGTAAAAGTGCGCCTCGTTGCCGGCGCCGCTGGAGGCGATCACCGGGATGGACACGGCACTTTTCACCGCATTGACAAGATCGAGGTCAAACCCCGCGCCGGTGCCGTCCCGGTCAATGGAGTTGAGCAAAATCTCTCCCGCCCCAAGCTTTTCGCAGGCCCTGGCAAAGGTGACGGCATCGATGTTGCGCCCTTCCCGGCCGCCCTTGACCGTGCACTGGTACCAGCAGTACCCCTCCCCTGCGGGACCCGTTTCCGATGATGGAACCACCCGGTGGTCTGGAGCCTCTTCAGGGCTGTTCACCCAGACCTTCCTCGGGTCCACAGACACCACCACGGCCTGGTTGCCGTAAACCCTGGAAATCTGCTCCATGGAGCTGGTGCCGGACTTTTCTCCCGTTTCGAGGTATGCCTCAACGGAGAGCACCGCATCACTGCCGATGGAAACCTTGTCGGCCCCGGCCCGGAAATAGGCGGCGGCCACTTCAAGGGCGGACCAGGTCCTGCCGGAACTGTCCGTATAATCCCTGATGCCGCCGCCGATGGTCAACGGAACAAACACGTTTTCAGAGGTTTTTTTCAACACCTCGATCATGGGAAGGTCTTCTAAGGGAAAATCCCTGAAACCGGTAATGTTGAGAAAAGTGATCTCATCGGCCCCCTGTTCGTAGTAATCCCTGGCAAGCTCCACCGGTTTGCCGAGGGTTCTGTCATTTCCCGCTTCCCGGACATCGTACTGGTCCCCCTTGGTGACCACAAGATCGCCGGAGTCGTTGGATCGGACATCGAGGCAGGCCACGATGCGCTTGACAAGTCCGGTTTTCACTTTCCCTTCAGCCGGGCCGGCAGCGTCGTTTCTGCCGGAAACAAAGTTTTTCAAAATTTCCAGCCCGGCTCTGCCGCTTTTTTCCGGGTGGAACTGGGTTCCAATGATGTTGCCCTTCTGGACGGCACTGACAAAGGAATAGCCGTAATGGGTGGTGGTGAGAATCACCGAGGGATCCTCCGGAACCACATGGTAGGAGTGGACAAAATAGAACTTCTCTTCAGGGTCTAACCCGGAAAAGAGCGGCGAGGGCTTCTTGATATCGATGCTGTTCCACCCGATATGGGGAACGCTGAGGTCCGTTTGAAACCGCTGTACCGTTCCCTTGAAAACGGCAAGCCCCTCCTGGTCGGGCCACTCCTGGCTGCCGTTGAACAATGCCTGGAATCCCAGGCATATGCCGAGAAAGGGCCTGTCTGCCTGGAGGTAGGCTTTCAGTGGCTCGATGTATCCCTTCTCCCTGAGGATTTCGATCATGCTGCCGTAATGGCCCACACCTGGAAAGATCAGTTTTTCGGCCTTGAGGATGTCGTCGGGGGAGTGGGCGATCTTTACGCTCTCTTCCAATTTTGCAAGGGAGTTGATGACGCTCCTGACATTGCCGGCGCCGTAGTCGAGTAGTGTGATCATCAGTTGTCAACGCTCCATTGGATATCGTCCGCCCGGGGGATTTTCCCCAGGAGATCCTTGAGTTCCCCTTCGAGTTTCAGGGCCTTGCCGCCACTGTCGGCAATGACAAAGGTGATATCGGCTTCTGCGCACAGGGTGTTCGTGGTTTTGTTGAACACATACTGCCTGAAAACCGCACTCTTGGTGCCCATCTTCTGCACGCCGGTTTTGATGGTGATCACGTCGTTTGCCCTGGCCTGCCCCTTGTACGAGATATTGATGTTTACGACAAAGAAAAAGTACCCCTTGTTGACGAAGAAGTCCACGTCAAGGTAGTCATCCACCAGCTGCCATCTGGCCTCTTCGAGAAACTCGAGGTATCGTGCATTGTTCACGTGCTGGTACAGATCGGTGTGGTAGCCTCTGATTTTGATTTCAGGTTCCATTTCTCTCCTCATTGATCAACAGAATTAAAATGGAAACCATACCACCAAATACCCCTCCATTTCAAACATTATCTTATTCCCTTTCTCTTTTTTCAATACAGTTGGTATGCTTGATAAATCAGAGTGACAAATATTCCAATTATTGGATAATAATCCTTTGTTAAGTGCCACGCTAAATTGAACTCATAAAGACAGAAAATTTCGAAATGTCTTGACCTTTTTAAAGAATTGTCAGATTAATTAGGGACTTGGA
>JAWOGI010000317.1:0-33391 GCA_046496975.1 Desulfobacteraceae bacterium
CAGATCATCAAGTGGCCCGTGGATGTAACCCTCCACGGCATTGATGAATTTTTAAACTGGCTGCCGCCCATTGTTGTCCTGGCCATCCTGGTGGTCATCGCATGGAAATTCTCCGGCAGGGGAGTGGCGATTTTCAGCCTTGTCACCTTCCTGCTCATCGGCTGCATGGGGTTGTGGTCGGAAACCATGACCACCCTGGCCATGGTACTCAGTGCGGTGATCTTCTGCACCGTGGCCGGCGTTCCCATCGGCATCATCGCTTCCCGCAGCGACGGGTTTTCCGCCTCCATTCGGCCGATTCTCGACACCATGCAGACCACTCCGGCCTTTGTCTATCTCGTACCTGTGGTGATGCTCTTTTCCATCGGCACCGTGGCCGGGGTCATCGCCACCATCGTCTTTTCCATGCCCCCGATCATCCGTCTGACCAACCTGGGGATCCGCCAGGTGCACCCCGAACTTATCGAAGCGGCCCAGGCATTCGGATCGACGCCGGGCCAGGTGCTGCTCAAGGTCCAGATCCCCCTGGCCCTGCCCACCATCATGGCCGGTCTGAACCAGACCATCATGCTCTCGCTCTCCATGGTGGTCATTGCCGCCCTGATCGGGGCCGGCGGCCTTGGAGTGCCCGTGTTCCAGGGGCTGAACAGTCTGCAGGTGGGCCTGGCCGGCATCGGCGGCATCAGCATTGTCCTCATGGCCATGGTGCTGGACCGGATCACCCAGTCCCTGGGAGACCGAAAAAAAACATAGGTCTCTTCCCTGCCTGCACACCGGTGCAGGTTGACCCGTTACAGCCCGCCTTGCAAACCCGATCCAGGGCCAGCCGAAGCTGCCCCGGAATTGCAAGGCGGGCAACAATAATAAAAAAGGAGGTTCGTATGAAAGGTAAAAATTGCATGAAAACGATTCTCGCTGGTGTGGTCTTATCTACCCTGCTTCTCCTGGGCGGAGAGGTCACGGCAAAGGACCTTCCCGGCAAAGGCACCACGGTACAGCCGGCCAGGGCCACCTGGACCACCGGTTTTTTTCTGGAGGCTCTGTACAGCCGTGCCCTGTCCGAACTGGGATATGATGTGAGGAACCCCAAGGATCTGAGCAATCCGATCTTTTACCAGGCCGTGTGCCAGGGGGACGTGGATTTCTGGGCCAACGGCTGGTTCCCCCTCCACGATGACCAGCTGCCGTCGAATTTCGACGAAAAGGCGGAAAAAGTCGGGTACGTTGCCCGGGCCGGCGCCCTCCAGGGCTACCTGGCCTCCAGGGAGATGGTAAAAAAGTACGACATCACCTCCCTGGATGATTTTAAACGGCCCGAGGTGAAAAAGGCCTTTGACGACAACGGAGACGGCAAGGCAGATCTTGTGGCCTGCCCCCCGGGCTGGGGATGTGAAAAAGCCATCACCAAGCACATGAAGGCCTATGGCCTCAACGACCACATCAACACCATCAAGGCCGGATATTCGGCCAGCATGGCCGATGCCGTGGCCAGGGCCGACGCCGGCCAACCGGTCTTCTTCTACACCTGGACCCCCAACTGGACTGTGTTCCGGCTGAAACCGGGCAAGGACGTTATGTGGCTCAACGTTCCCCACGATCTTGAAGGAGAGAACACAGATGCCATGGATGTCGAGGGCGCAGCGACCAATCCGGTGAAAATGGGGTTTGTACCCAATGATATCAATGTTGTGGCCAACAAGGACTTTTTAAAGGAAAATCCTGCCGCAGAAAAACTGTTCCAGGTGATGTTTGTTCCCATCCAGGAAATTTTCGCCCAGAACAACAAGATGTTCGAAGGGGAAAACAAGCAGCGGGACATCGAAGGACATGTGGATGAATTCATTGCCAAACACCAGAACAAATGGAACACCTGGCTGAAAGCGGCCAAAGCCGCCCAATAAACTACAAAACTGTTCCCGGCGCACCAAGACATTTTGCGCCAGTCAAAGGGAGTTATGCCTTGCTGTGAAATTCTTTCCAGGCATCTGTCCCTTTCAGCCGCCCCTCCCACCTGCCGGGGAAGGGGCGGGTTTTTTTTCCAGTACCTGCTGAGAATTCGAAACAGGTCAGACCCCGATGGATAATTAGCCCTATTTTTCCAGGAATCTTGGGTTGACACCGATCAAAGCCGGAGGTATAAGCGTCTATTACTCATTTTTTTTCACCAGGAGAACACCATGCAGTTGATCACCTATCTGACCCTTGTTGCAACCACCCTGTTCTGGGGAGGCACCTTTATCGCCGGCAGGGCACTGGCAGGAACCGTTTCCCCGGCGAGTTCGGCGTTCATCCGGTTTGCCATCGCCACCACGGCCCTGTACTTTATCACCCTTGCCTACGAGGGTAAAATCACACGCCCCCCCAGAAAAAAGTGGCTGCCCCTGGTTCTGCTGGGACTCACCGGTGTCTTCAGCTACAATGTCTGTTTTTTTACCGGTCTGCAGTACATCACCGCCGGCAGGGCCTCGTTGATCATTGCCCTGAACCCCCTGGCCATCTCCCTTGCCGCCGTCTTGTTCCTGGGCGAATCCCTGAACGGCAAGCAATTGTTCGGCATCTTCCTCTCCCTTGCCGGTGCCGTGTTTGTCATCAGCAACGGGCACCCCGGCGAAATCTTTACCGGCAGCTTCGGCAGGGGAGAAATGGCCCTTCTTGGCTGCGTCGGCAGCTGGGTGGCCTACAGCCTCATCGGCGGTACCGTGCTCAGGGTGCTTTCGCCCCTGGTGTCGGTGTTCTACTCCTCCCTCATCGGCACGATCCTGCTCTTTCCACTGGCGCTGCACCAGGGGCTGCTGGACAGCCTTGGCCGGATGGGAATCAACCACTGGTTCAGCCTTGTCTACCTGGGCTTTTTTGGCACCGCCCTGGGTTTTTCACTGTACTACCGGGCAATACAGCAGATCGGGGCCACCCGGTCAGGGGTTTTCATCAACCTTGTTCCCTTTTTTGCCATCCTCCTCTCCTGGTTCATCCTGGATGAAGCGATCAAAGTCATTGTGATCACCGGAGGCATTCTTCTGATGAGCGGCGTATCCATCACCAACTACTGCCGAACCAAGGCCAAATGAAACCCTGAAGGGATGGATCAATTCGGCACGGGAATCTCTGCCAGCCAGAGGTCAACGGCCCGGGCCACACCACAGCTGTTGTTGGATGCCACGGTATTAAAACGCCTCTTGAGCTGATCCGGGGCATTGTCCACCACAAAACTGCTGCCGGCCCACTCCAGCAGATCCAGATCATTGAAATCGTTGCCAATGGCCATGGTTTGGGCCGGGGTAATGCCCAGCCCGGCGGCCAGCCAGGCAACGGTCTGACTTTTGGAAACCCCTGGATCAAAGAGTTCAAGCCAGGTAGAATGGCCGTCCATGGGAGAAGTGGCAGGGATGACACTGAAATCCGGCAGCAGGGATTGAACAAGATCCACGGCCGCAGCAGCTTGATCCCGGGGAACCACGGCCAGAAGCTGGGCTGCCGGGCCAAAGGGGGTGCCCTCTTCCAGTGCCAGGGGAACTGCAAATTTTTCATACCCTGAAACCCTGGTTTCAAAATCGGGATTATGCCGTTGTGTACGGCGGTAGGAAAACCAGTGGTTATCCGGAACGGGATGGTGAACCATGAAATCAAAATCCAGCTCTACAAAAACCCTTAGGGCCCTGTCCACGGCAGCAGGAGCAAGGTTTGTTTTCCGAACAATTTTCCCCGTGGGATGGGCCGCTGTGCCGGCACCGGTGGAGAAAACAGTGTAGTCAACGGGCAGATCGGCACCGGCAGACTGCATGAAAGAATAGAGGGAACGGCCCGTGGCCACCACCCGGGTCACCCCCCTTTGCCCCAGATGTTCCAGGGCGTCCAGGTCACCGGTGGAGAAGGTTCTATCCGAGCGCAGCAGAGTGCCGTCAAAATCCGTTACAAACAATTTCGGGCACCCCACCCCGGCCTCTCTTTTCCAACAGCTCTGTTTTTCTCTGCTTTTTCCAACGATCATCGTATCGATTATTCCTCCAGGCCATCACCTCGTATGTGTCAATTGAGCTTGGTCATAACATGGACCACTGGTCACATTTGGCGGGCCTTTATATTTCAGCCAGGACAAAAATGGAGGATAACTTATTTTCAGCAGGTTGTAAAACAACTTTGCCACTTGATCCTCATAACAGACTGAAACGTTCATGAGGAGTTTCTCGCTTTTTTCATGGATTCGTGGTTTACTGTTACCATCAAATGGAGCCGGCAAAAAGGCACCCTGGTCATTTTCTGGGGTGGGGGCGGCGCAATACTGTTGGCTCCGCGTCTACGACCCTATCTTTGTTGTGAGCACGCTGCTCATGACCGTTTTATATGAAAGCCGTCAGCCGTCAGCCATCAGTACTCAGCTAAAAGCTAACAGCTTTCATGTTTTGTTGTGCCCGCAGGGCATGGCCGTTATATGAAAGTCGTGTTGCGCCGGCAGCCGATCCGGGTTTTTCCCTACGCTCATTCTCACAGCCCGTCCATGGGCTGCTCCGAGGTGAGCGGCAGCTGTTTAGAGCATCCATGCTCACAGCTACCGCTCAAAACCGCTACGGGCAAAACCCGGATCGGCTGCCTCTAATTCGACTTTCAACCTTTGTTGTGAGCACGCTGCTCATGGCTGTTATATGAAAAATAAAGGAATGAAATGAGTTTAAACTACGAAGAACTGGATTTTCAGCAGACCCCCCTGGGGGATCTGATGCTGCGCCGCCGCAGGCTGCTTCAGCTGGGCGGCATGGATGTCTACGAGGTGAAGCTCGGGGAGTATTTTCTCATGTCCAGCCTCTTCCACGAGGCAGAAGAAGAGCTGGCCAGGCTGGGGCTTGGGGCTCTGGAAGACGACTCCCTGGACGTTGTCATCGGCGGGCTGGGTCTTGGATACACCGCTGCTGCGGCATTGGAAGACAAACGCATCACCTCTCTTGTGGTGGTGGAGTATCTCCAGGATGTGATCAAGTGGCACGAGAACCACCTTGTCCCCCTGGGCCAGATCCTCTCCGCAGATCCCCGGTGCCGTCTGATCAATGCCGATTTTTTTGCCCTTTCCAGGGATCTGCCAACAAGCTTTGACCCGCAAACGCCGGCAAAAAAACACGACGCGATTCTTCTGGATATCGACCACACCCCAACCCATGTACTGCACCAGACCAACACCCGGTTTTACACAGAGCAGGGACTGGAAGAGCTGGCCGGACACCTCAAACCCGGCGGGGTGTTTGCCCTGTGGGCGGACGGTTTCCCGGAAGAGGCGTTTACCCATCACCTGAGGAGGGTGTTCGACAGGGCCCAAGCCCACACCATCACCTTTGACAACCCCGTAACCGGCGGGACCTCCGAGGGCAGCGTTTACGTGGCCAAAACAGGGGGATAAAAGAGAAGACCCCAGGTGGTGTTTCGGGGGCTTGGTCATGCCACGGAGGGAGGCAAGACCCGGAATCCAGGACGAGCCAAAGACCTTTACTGTTTTCCCTCCTTCTCCTTGTTCACCTCGATGGTGATGTGGTCGTAATGGCCCAAGGCCTTGAGTTTGTCCTGGAAATACCCCGGGGAACGGGGGGTGGCGGTTTCAACCCCCAGGATCAGGGACTTTTCGTTTTCGGAAATCTGCCACAGGTGAACATCCACCACTTTTGTGGCATCGGATTCGATATGGGACTTGATCGCTGCGATTTCATCACCAAAATCACCCCTGTCCAAAAGAACACCGCTGTTCTGCTTTAACAGACCCAGTGCCCATTTCCCAACAACCAGCGCGCCGAGAATACCCACCACCGGGTCGGCCCAGTTAAATCCGAAAAATTTTGCCGCCAGTAAGGCCGCAATGGCCAGCACCGATGTCAAGGCATCGGTGATCACATGGAGATAGGCCGCCTTGAGATTGTGATCCTCATGGTGGTGGTGGTGGCCATGACCATGATCGTGGCTGTGGTGATCGTTTCCATGGCCCAGTATCACCGCCGAAACGATGTTGACCACCAACCCCACAACGGCCACCACAATAGCCTGGTTGAAAAGGATATCAACGGGAAAGATCAGTCGTTCAATGGATTCGACCGCCATGGCTGCCGCAGCCACCAAGAGCAGAATCGCATTGGTATACCCCCCGAGAACACCGACTTTGCCGGTGCCGAAACTGAAGGTTGGATTGCCCCTGTTTTTTCTGGCAAAGACATAGGCCGCCAGGGTGATGAACAGGGCCAAGGCATGGGTCCCCATGTGGATGCCGTCGGAAAGCAGGGCCATGGATCCGGAAATCAGCCCTGAAACGATCTCGACAACCATGGTCACCAGGGTGAGAATAACCACAACCAGGGTTACCCGTTCATTGTTCCGGGTCTGGGGTTTTTTGTTGCTGATGGTGCTGCAATTGCTTTTCATTATATTAAACCAGCTTGTTTATTTTGGTTAAAATTGAGAGGAGATGTTTCGTTTCTGACGGTTCCAGCAGACCGGTGATCTCCTCGGTAAGCTTTTGGTGATAGTCATGGTGACGTTTGTAAACCGCCTTTCCTTTTCCGGTGAGGACAATGTTAAATCCCCTGCCGTCTTGGGGATCTTTTTTACGGTAAAGAAACTCCCCCTTTTCAAGGCGGTTGACCATCACCGTCAGGGTTCCCGTGGTAATACTGAGTTTTTCGGCAAGGGGCTTCATCCGGATGGGCCCGTTGGAACCGACAATCTCTATGGTGTGAAGCTGCTGGGGAGATAGCTCTGTATTCCGGGCAATGCCGTGCTCCCATGAAAATATTTTTTCATAAAACTGAACAATGGCATCACTGAGCAAACCAAGCTCTTTGCTGTTCATAAACATCTCCTGAAGTTATTTTGATCATCAAACTATAAGCCGCTTTACTTTGATTGTCAAGCTATATTTACAAAAAAATGCCCGTCCCGGGGAACTGGCCGGGACGGGCAAAAAGGATCGGAAGTGGACAGAAGGATCGCGTAGTTTTTACTGAATGGCCGTTGTCAGTTGAGTTTCCCGACAAATTTGATGCAGTCCTTGGGGCATTTTTCCAAGGCCTTTTCAACCCCTTCCACGGCATCGGGGCCGTAACTGCTGTAATCGGCAACGGCCAGATCCCCCTTCATGGGAAACACATGGGAAAGGCGGGAGCAGGCCTTGCAGCCGATGCAGCCCTTTTGACAGACAGAGGAGACATCCTTGCCCTTGTCCGTGTTGGAGCAGGCAACAACGGGCAGGGCCGGCTGAATGAAATTTTCAATGGAGATGATCTGCCTGGGGCACGCCTTGGCACAGGCGCCGCACCCAACACATTTGTCATAATCCACAACGGCCAGGTCATCAACAACGTGGATGGCATCGTAGTTACAGGCATTGACACAATCCCCGAAACCGAGACAGCCGAAGGTGCACCCCTGAATACCGGCCACAAACTGGGCGGCGGCACAACGATGTTCCCCCCGGTAGTCAATTCTCCCCAGGTGGCTGTCACAATCGGCACCACAGTGGACAATGGCCCGGTACACCAGGGATTCCCCGGCATCAACACCCATGATGGCGGCGATGTTGACGGCGCAGGATTCGCCTCCCACCGGACACTTGTGCACCGGAGCATTGTCCGTGACAACAGCCACGGCATACTCGCTGCAGCCCAGGTAACCGCACCCTCCGCAGTTGGCGCCGGGAAGGGCCTCCAGGACCTCCTCCACCCGGGGATCGGACTCCACGTGAAAGGCCTTGCTGGCCCAGCCGAGAATATACGACAAAACCACCGCCATGGAGATCATGGTCAAGGCGGCAATGCCGATGGTAATTGCGGTGATTGTCATGGCAGCCTCGCCCGGGAAGGGGTATATTCCAATGAAAGCCGGCACACCCGGGCATCTTCCTGATCCAGGAGAACGGTCTTTTCAATGGCTGGGTCCGGAGTCAAGGCCCTGCGTATACCAGAATCCACACCGTTGAACCCCATGAAGGCCATGGCAAGAATCCCCCCGACGATGAGGGTGATGGCTGCCCCCTGGAAGGGTTTGGGCACATCGCAGATCTCAAGCTCTTCTCTGATGCCGGACATGATCACAATGGCCAGGGTAAACCCCAGACCGCCGAAAATGGCGAAGACCAGCGCCCTGCCAAGATCCCAGGCATCCGCCGGGTTGTCCACCCCGGCAATATTGCTCATGATGGTCAGACAGGCAAAAAGGATGGCGCAGTTGGTGGTGATCAAGGGAAGAAACACACCAAAGGACCTGTACAACAGGGGAAAAAACTTCCGGACATACATCTCGACAAACTGCACCGATGAAGAGATGGAAAAGATATAGACGATATAGCTGAGCACGGTGAGGTCGATACTGGCCGCAGCCTCCTTTGAGAGAAAGAACGAGGCCACAAACGAGGAAGCAGGGGCCCCGGGCACCAGCACCAGGGTGGTGATGGACCAGCTGAGAAGCGCGGCAATGGAGATGACAAAGGTGACGGCGCACCCCATGCCAAAAGCCATGTCCACCCGCTTGGACACACCGATAAACGGACAGATCCCCACAAAATAGTAGAGAACAAAGTTGTTGATCACGGCGGCGCCCAGGGCAAGAAGCCCCAGATCTATCAGATAATTCATTTCTTTCTCCCGGCTCTTTTCTGTTCAACAAAATTCACAAGCCCCAGAAGAAGCCCCAGGGTGAGAAACGCCCCCGGCGGCAGCACCATGATCACCCAGTCCGGCCAGGCGGCGGGCAGCACCTGGAGGTTGAAAAACATGCCCGTGCCGAGGATCTCCCGCACCGCTGCAATGCTGGCAAGGGCCAGACCGAATCCGATGGACTGTCCCATGGCATCCGAGGCGGCAGTGACCACGGACTGGCGTGAGGCGCACACTTCGCACCGGCAGATGATCAGGCAGTTCACGATGATCAGGGGGATATAGGGACCAAGGGCCTTGCTCATCTGGTAGAGATAGGCGGCCAGGACCCGGTCGGCAATGGTGACAAAAGTGGCAATGGTCAAGGTGAAGATCACAATGCGAAGGTGGGGTTTCAACAGGTTCCGGATCAGGCTGGTCACCACATTGGCACAGAGCAGAACAAAGGCCACTGAACAGGCCATGGTAACGGCCGAGACCATGTTATTGGTTACGGCAAGGGTCGGGCAGAGCCCGAGCAGCTGGCGGTAAACCGGGTTTTCAGGCAGTATCCCCTGGACAAAGCGTTCCAGGGCCGTTGGTTGATCAGCCATGGCCATTGCCCCCTTTCTCTTCTGTTGTGTTCTCCTGCTGCTTTTTCTCCATCAGCGTACGTCTTACATCTTCAACGGTCTGGTTCACAATGCCGGCAACACACCTGGACGAAATGGTGGCCCCGGAAACGGCATCGATTTCATGGTCCTGTTCTGCCCTGGTCTTCACCACCACAAGGGGGGAGGAGAGGGACCGGCCTTCAAACTGATCCAGCCACTGTTCCTCGACAATCTTGTTGCCAAGGCCCGGGGTCTCTTTCTGGTCAAGGACAAACACCCCGGTTATCCGGGTCACATGGGCATCAACCCCCACGAGGAGCTCAATTTTATCGGCATATCCCTGGGCAGAGGCCTTGGTTACAAAGCCTGCCAGGGAGCCGTCGTCAAAGGACGCTTGGTAGACCCGGTAAAATTTCCCCCCGGCTTCAACGGTCATGGGCTCAATGTCCAGGGTTTTCCCGGCGGTTTCCATGGCATGGGCCCGGTCGGACCCGAGAACAACCCCGGGGATCTTCGCCATGGTCTCCCTGATCTTGTTGGCCTCAATTTTTGGTTTCAGGGCAATTTCCACACCGGCAAGGGACATTCCGAACACCAGGGACAAGAGCAGCACCAGCCAGGCCTGGAAGAGATTGCTGTTTCGAAGACGGCTCCATCTTTCCATATTATACCTCCCCTGTTGGATGGGGAATGGTCCACCGGTTGATCAGGGGGGTGACACCGTTCATCAGCAGTATGGCAAACATCATTCCTTCGGGATACCCGGAAAAAAGCCGCAGCACCATGACCAGAAACCCCGTGCCCGCACCGAAGATGATCTTTCCCCGGGTGGAGAGAGGCGTTGTCACAGGGTCCGTGGCAATGAAAAAGGCTCCGAAGAGCAGAGCGCCGCCGAAAAGGTGGTGGCATAAAAAATAGCCGGAAAAGGAACCCGCCACATCGACCCAGCCGGCAATGAGGACAACCACGCCGATAAGGCTTGCCGGAATCTGCCAGGAGGCGGTCTTGCGATAACAGAGAAAGAGGCCGCCCACCAGGCAGGCAACGGCACTGACCTCGCCAAGGGAACCGTTGGTGCTGCCCCAGAAGAGATCGGAAAGGGGAACGGCAACACCGCCCTGCTTAAAGGCCGTCAGGGGGGTCGCCTGGGAAAGGGCATCCACCACGCCGTTGGGAATCTCATAGGCAGAGGCCCCCATGACACTGGCAAAGGCGATCATCACAAAGGCGCGGCCCACCATGGCCGGGTTGAACATGTTCATTCCCAAACCGCCAAAGATGATCTTGCCGATGCCCATGGCGGTAAACCCCGCAATCACCCCCACGTACCACGGGGCTGTGCCGGGCAGGGAGAGGGCCAGGATGACGCCGGTGACAGCGGCGGAACAGTCCGTCAGTGTAAAGGGCTTGCTGCGCATGCGGACAAAAATCATTTCAGCGGCAAGGCAGGCCACAACGGCGATGACCAGCTGCTTGACGGCGTACCACCTGAAAACATAGACCGCCACCCCCACCAAAGGCAAAAGGGCGATGAGCACATCGGTCATCATGCGCCGGGTTGTAAAAAGGGTTTCAGAGATGTGGGGGGAAGGGGCCACATGGATAGTGGGGCCTCTCTCCCCGGTCTCTCTCTCCCCCATCGCTGTATCAGTTTTCCTGTTCTGTTCTGACAATCTGTGGATTCCTTTTGTTCGTATACCTGCCCGGGGGCGCTGGGTTTACCTTCGGGATGATCACGCTTGGTTACTGTGGTGTTCTCTCTTTTTTCTCACACGGACATCATTGCTCCAGAAAGGTTTGCCTCACTGACCCTGCCTTGCTGCCGCGACCTGGGCCTTGCCCGTCCTGATCAACTGCACCAGCCGGATATTGGCCGGACAGACATAGGAGCAGCTGCCGCATTCAAAACAGGCCGTGATATTGTACTGGTCTGCCAGGCCGGGGGTGTTGTACCGCGCCGCCATGGCAAGTCTTGTGGGAACCAGGTTCATGGGACAGGCGTCCACACAGCGGCCGCACCGGACACAGGCGGTCTCATTTTCCGTTGCAATTTCGTCATGGGTAAGGACGGTTATGCCGCCGGAACCTTTGACAACGGGTGTATCAAGATTTGAAAAGGCAAAACCCATCATGGGTCCGCCGGCTATGATCCTGGCGGCATCGGCGGTCAACCCGCCGCAGAAGTCGATCACCTCACCCATGCTGATGCCAATGGGAACAAAGAGGTTTTTCGGCTGGGCGATGCCCCCGCCGCTGACGCTGATCACCCGGTGGGTCAACGGTTCTTCCCGGATCACCCCCCTGGCAATGGTGGCCATGGTGCCCACGTTGCTCATGGCAACCCCGATATCCGAGGGCAGGCCTCCCAGGGGTACATCCAGATCGAGAACCGCCTTGATCAGCTGTTTTTCACTTCCCTGGGGATACTTGGTCTTTACAACGGCCACCTTGATCACGGTCCGCTGGGTGGCCTTTTTCAATTTTGCGATGGCCCTTGGCTTGTTGTCTTCGACACAGATGATGATCTCCCGTGCGGCAACGGCCCTGCCGGCCAGGAGGGCGCCTGTGACCACAGCCCCTGGAAGCTCCACCATCATGCGGTAGTCCGGGGTCAGGTAGGGCTCGCACTCGCACCCGTTTACGATCAGGGTGTCAATGAGCTTTTTGTCGTCGGGAACCACCTTGACATGGGTGGGGAAGGCCGCGCCGCCAAGGCCCACGACTCCGGAGTTGTGGATGATTTTTGAAATGGTTTCGGGGTCATAAATGGAGATACAATCATTGGGCCAGTCGGTGTGCAGCATATCCTGCCACAACTTGTCGCAGGAAACCTGCTCTCCCTCTTTCTTAATGTGAATTGCCGGCAGATGACGGCCGTTGGGCAGGGTAATGCTGGAAATCTTCTGGACCTTCCCGGCAAAAGGGGAGTGGAGGGATGCTGAGACAAAGGACTTGCCAACCCCGATGAGCTGACCAAACCGGACCTCGTCCTTTGCCTTGACAATGGGCTGACACGGCGCGCCAATGTGCTGGAGCAGGGGAAGCACCACCCGGTCCGGAAAAGGCATGCACTCGACGGGACGTTCGGCCGAAAGCTCTTTTTTATCAGGCGGATGGATACCATGGGGAAACGTCCCCTTGCCTGGAAACCCCTTTAAGTTAAAAAGCCCCATTGTAATTCTTTCTATACTCCGCTGAAGTTATTGTCCGGTTATCTTTGGAATCTCTTTCTGCTTGCCGCCACTGCTCAAAACAGTAACCTGTATCAGCTATTTTCACACCCGTCAACTAAAAAAGCGCCACGAATAGATCAGGCCGGGGTTATGGGCACTTTTGCTGAAATTATGAAAGCCATGGACATCATCATTTCCGCAACAAACTATAAAACAGAAACAAAGCGCTCTCCTGTCTCTTGTCACTGAACCACCCAGATGATCAGATTATCCGCCAGCTGGAAAATATTGTTTCCCACCCTGCCGGTAAACAGCTGCTGCAAAAAGCCAAGGTTCCGCCGGCCTATGACAATGGTTCCGTAGTTCCCCTGTTTTGCCTTTTCAATGACATCTTCGGAAAAGTTTTTCCCCCCGTCCATGATCTCGCATGACACTTGACCGGTATCAAACCCCGCATCAACCAGGTAGCTCGTGGACTGGTCAAACAGAAAATCGATATTCTCCCTGGTCTCTTCTCCATCGTCATCGTCCCTGCTCGAAGCTCCTGGAGCCTTTGTTCCGTGACACAGCAGAAATTTAGCTTCTGGATCTTCTATCATGGAACCGATACACTTGATCGCCCTCCGGATCACCCTGGTTCCGTCAAAAGCGACCAGAATGTTTTTGTGGACCGGCACCCCGCCAACAATTATCAAAGGGATATTTCTTATCTTGCCCAGCAGTTTTTCAGGCACACTGCCAAAGAGGACATCCTTCATCCTGCTGCGCCCCTTCCTTCCAAGCACCACTGCATCGTATTCCTGCAGGGATTCAGACACAATATCCCGGACAATCCCCTGCTTTTTGGCATGGATTTTCTTGATCACCGACTCTTCGGAAAAGCCTGCCTTAAAAAGCATCTCCCGGGCCTGTTCCATGAATTCGTTGATGTGCTTGAGCTGGTATGCCATACTTGCCCGGATATGGGAAGGCTGGTATCTGAAATCCATCTGCTTTTCCATGCTCCAGAACGACCTGGGAATTTTGGTCTCCACATAGAAAAGAACAACCTGGGTCCTTTCCGGAGGAAATGTTTCGCCGATATATTTGACAGCATCCAAAGCAAGATCCGACCCGTCACAGGCCAGAAGTATTTTATAATTCTTTTTTTCCATGTTCGATCTATCTCCTTCTTTCCCGCGCTTTAAGGGCTTGAGCAGAATCTCCCGTCGAATCCGCTGGTTCTTGAACCAACGGTTCAGGGTTGGTTTAGTTGAGATCCATTCCGCAACATTGTTTACCTGAATCCTTCAGTTTAACAAATTTTTTTCTATTTCTCCAGCTTTTATCCCCCCTCCCAAATTAAAAATTATGGGAAGAAAATTCCGGCGAGACAGAAAAATAGAAATTGCCTTTCCCTCTGTTGTTGTGTAGCATAACCGGAATGAAAAACCTGGAAGCTCAACAAAAACAACACGCCTGTAAGGTGCAGGCGCTGCACTTTTAAGAGGAAAAATCACTTCATGGACATCGATCTTTTCATGGAAAGACTGAAAAAAAGCTACCCCTCGTGGGACGCTCCGGTGATCACCCTGATGGCCAGAAGAGAGGCGACTCCTTTCCAGATACTGATCTCCACCCTGATCTCATTGAGAACCAAGGACGAAGTGACCATGGAAGCATCAGAAAGGCTCTTTTCAAGGGCCAAAACCCCCCGGGAGATGATCGGGGCAGGCAGTGATGTCATTGCCGGCCTGATCTATCCTGCGGGGTTTTCCCCCACAAAAGCCAGGCGGATTGTTGAAATCAGCCATATCCTCGTTCAGGAGCACAAAGGCAGGGTTCCAGAAACCTCGGAAGCATTACTGGCCCTGCCGGGGGTGGGAAAAAAAACGGCCAATCTTGTTCTTGTGGAGGCCTTTGGCAGGGACGCCATCTGCGTGGACACCCATGTTCACCGGATAAGCAACAGAACAGGCTATGTCGAAACAACCTCGCCGGACAACACGGAAGCGGCCCTGAGGGCAAAACTCCCCGTCAAATTCTGGAAAATGTACAACGAGATACTGGTTGCATTCGGCCAGGTGATCTGCCGACCGGTATCTCCCTGGTGCAGCAGCTGCCCTGTTGCGGATCTCTGTCCCCAAAAAGGGGTCAACCGGTCAAGATAGGCAGAGCGAAAAGCTTTTTTTCCGGCGCCGGGATATGCCTTATCCTATTTCTCCAGCTTGATCGTGACGTTGACATTCACGTTCATATCCTGGGAATCGGTCAATTTCTTTAATACGTTCTGGAGAATTTCAGTTACAGGGAGGCCGTCCAAAAGATCGTCAAAGGCCTCTACTGAACCTGTGGAAGCATCTTGCGTCTCCTCCAGTTTTTCCTCCAGTTTCTCCTCCAGCTTCTCCTTCGAGTTCTCTTTCGAGTTCTCTTTCGAGTTCTCTTCCGGCATGGACGGTTTGTTTTCCAGGAGAGAAGAGGTTTCAGACACCTTGGACGGGGATCGTTTTTTTCTGGGCTTTACTGTTTTTTTACCGGGTTTGATGTATTTGACCACCTCGGGAAACTGCTCTTTTACTTCATCCAGTGTAAACTTATCCGGCCCGGATTTAAGGGTTAGCCCATATGCCTGATTTTCTGCAAGCAGAAGTGCTTCCTTTGGCATTTTGTAGTAATAGGAACGGCCCTTCTGCCTCCTCTTGATAAAAAATCCAAAGTTGCTTTTTTCCGGATTGCTTATCCTGGAAAGGATGCTCGATACATCCTGGGGTTTAACATTTTTCCCTTCGGACTCGAGGATTTTATCCGCGATCTCACTGGACGTAACACTCTCCCCCGACAACAAAACACGAACTACCAGTTGAGCATTACCGACTGTTTTCATTTATCGCCTCACTGTTTTTATAAATTCAACTATTCAATATTTACTGCCAAGTTAATACTTCTAATCCATTTTTTTGATTTTTACAATAGTAAATAAAAAACTCAGCACTTCAAATTATGAATCAGCTTTCCCGCCATTATCGGAGTTGTCTTTTTTTTCGCTCTTTTTAGCCCTGTTCCGTGACGACGAATTGGTGAAAAGATGAAAAGGATCAAGCCCTTTCAGGGTTTTTTCCGTCATGCTGGAAAAATCCATCCCCATGTCCAGATAGGCGCTGAATTGCTCATCCATCTTTTTTCGGTAGGTCACATAATTTTCAATGGTTTTTTCAAAATAGTTGTCAAAGAAATCGTGCAGAAGGGTTTCACCGAACTGGATCACCATGTGGAGAAGGGAAACAGGCAGAAGAGAATTGTTCTGTTTGGCCTTGTTCATGATAATCTGAGTCAAGATAAATGCAGTGACATCCTCGCCGGTTTTTACATCACGGACCTCAACCCTGCCGCCCTGACGAATGATATCGGAAAGGTCGGCCAGGGTCACATAAAGGCTGTTTTCTGTATCGTACAACCGCCTGTTGGGGTATTTCTTTATAATTCTCTTGCCAGCCACGAATTCCACCTCTCCAAATGATCAACCAGAATGTCACCTTGGATGTGCCAGACACCGCCTGTTTTGGATTTAAACCGCGGTGTGACTGTTTTGCTCTCCTAGATGGATGTTCAGATGAGCAACAGATGTTACACTGCAACAAAAAACGTGTCAATCATTCTTTCTTGACCATCTGAAAAAAACGTGGACGACTGCATCTTGCCTTGATGGACAGGCAATCACCATCCAAACCTGTCTTCTTGCCTCCGGGTGCTCTCTCTGCGGCAAATCCAGCCCACCGTTGAGATATAGGTGAACCCCGAACCTCTGTTTTCCCTCCGGTCTCCAGCTCTTTTTTCAATGGTCATTCTTCGTTGATCATAGCCATTATTTTTTTTGTCATGCTCTTGCTTTGGTTGCATTTGCACCTTCCAAATGGTTAAGAAGTTTTTTTTATATAAAAGCCATCAGGAACCAGCAGGAAAAAATTTGTATTTGTTTTATTGAAAACTGAATACTGATGGCTGATGGCTGATGGCTTTCATGATCTGTTGTGGGGGCGATCCGAAATCAAAACAAGGGGCAGTCCCATGGCGGTTATTGGAAATAACATTTATTTAATTTACCATTATAATCACTGCTCTGTTTTTGTAAAGTAAAAAAACGGACAGATCACCCCACGCTGAGGTCAAGGCGGTCTGTTTCACCGTTTCTTACAAACCGGACCGTGTCGCCCTCCTTGACATCGCCTTTTAAAAGGGCCATGGAAAGGGGGTTCTCAATGTGCTGCTGAACAACCCGCTTCAAGGGCCGGGCACCGAAAACCGGATCAAACCCCTTGTCGGCGATGTAGTCCATGGCATCATCGGCGAGGTCGATGGTAACCTTCCGCTGGCCAAGTCTCTGGTTGAGTTCATCAAGCTGGATAACGGCAATCTTTTTGATCTCTTCTCTTGAAAGGGCGTGAAAGGTGATCACCTCGTCGATGCGGTTGAGAAACTCGGGCTTGAAAGCGTCCCGGAGGGCCTGGGATACTGCCCGCTGAACGCCTTCATCATCACTGCCCGAAGCCCCTGCCTCCTGGATGAGACGGCTGCCGATGTTGGAGGTCATGATGATGATGGTGTTCCTGAAATTCACCGTCCTGCCGTGGCCGTCGGTCATCCTCCCGTCATCCAGCACCTGGAGCAGAATATTGAACACATCTGGATGGGCCTTTTCTATCTCGTCAAAGAGGATCACCGAATAGGGGCGCCGCCGGATGGTTTCCGTCAAAAACCCTCCTTCGTCATACCCCACATACCCCGGAGGGGCGCCAATGAGCCGGGCCACCGAGTGTTTCTCCATGTATTCCGACATATCCAGCCGGACCATGGCATCCTGGCTGTCAAACATGAAATCGGCGAGGGATCTGGCAAGTTCGGTTTTACCCACCCCTGTGGGCCCCATGAAGATAAAGGTGCCGATGGGGCGGTCCGGCGACTGAAGCCCGGAGCGGGCCCTTCTCACCGCATTGGAGACGGCGTCAACGGCCTTTGACTGGCCGATCACCCTCTTTTTGATGTGCTCTTCCATCTGGACCAGCTTTTCCTGCTCTCCCTTCATCATCTTAGACACGGGGATACCGGTCCAGGAGGAGACCACATCGGCAATGTCCGCCTCTTCCACGTCCTCCTTGAGCATCCGCTGGTCTTTCTGGATATCGTCAAGCTGCTGTTTTTTCTCATCAAGGGTTTTCTGAAGGGTCTCCATGGTGGAATACCGGATCTTGGCAACGGTTTCCAGATCCCCCTTTCTCTCGGCCAGCTGGGCTTCGGTCTGGGCTTTGTCGATCTCCTCCCGGGTTTTGCCGATCTCCTGGATCAGCTGTTTTTCCGTGTCCCAGTGCAGCCTCATGGGCTGGACCTCCTCTTTCAAATCACTGAGCTCTTTTTCAAGCTTTGCCAGGCGCTCTTTGGAAACATCGTCTTTCTCTTTTTTCAGGGCCTGTTTTTCGATCTCCGCCTGGGTGATCCTTCTCTGGATCTCGTCAATGGCCCTTGGCATGCTGTCAATCTCGATTCTAAGCCGGGAGGCGGACTCGTCCACAAGATCGATGGCCTTGTCCGGCAAAAACCGGTCGGAAATATACCGGTCGGAAAGGGTTGCCGCGGCAACCAGGGCAGAATCCTTTATCCGGATTCCGTGGTGGACCTCGTACTTCTCCTTGAGCCCCCTCAGAATGGAAACAGTGTCCTCGATGCTCGGCTCCTTGGCCATGACAGGCTGAAACCGCCTTTCCAGGGCAGCGTCCTTTTCAATGTACTTTTTGTACTCGTTCAAGGTGGTGGCCCCCACACAACGCAGGGTTCCCCTGGCCAGGGCCGGCTTGAGCATGTTGGAGGCATCCACGGACCCCTCTGCGGCGCCGGCCCCCACAACGGTATGCAGCTCGTCAATGAAGAGCACCACTTCGCCTTCGGCGGACTCCACCTCTTTCAACACAGCCTTTAGGCGCTCCTCGAACTCCCCCCGGTACTTGGCCCCGGCAAGCAGGGCCCCGATGCTGAGCTCCACGATCCGCCTGTTTTTCAATATCTCCGACACATCCCCCTCGACGATCCTCTGGGCAAGACCCTCGACAATGGCCGTCTTGCCCACCCCGGGCTCACCGATGAGCACGGGGTTGTTTTTCCTGCGCCTGGAGAGCACCTGGACAATGCGCCGGATCTCGTCGTCCCTGCCGATGACCGGGTCAAGCTTTCCCTTGCGGGCCAGCTCGGTCAGGTCCCTGCCGAACTTCTCCAGGGACTGGTATTTCTCCTCGGGGTTCTGGTCAGTGATGGTCTGGTTGCCCCGGATCTCCTTGAGCACCTTGAGGATGGCCGCCCGGGTCACCCCGCCGGCCGCCAGTATATCCTGACAGCTGCCTTTACAGGCCACCAGGGCGAGAAGCAGGTGCTCTATGCTGACGTACTGATCCTTCATGTTCTCGGCTTCTGCAAAGGCTTTGTCAAGAACCTTTCTGGCTTCCTTTGAGATATACAATTCCCCGCCTCCGGTGACCTGGACAAGCTTTCCAAGGGCAGCATCAATCTCCCCCGACAACCCTGAAAAAGAGCCGGTGATTTTCTTGAGTATGGACACAGCCACCCCATTGGGATCATCTGTCATGGCCTTTAAAAAATGGATCGGCTCAATGGCCTGGTGATTTTGCCCCTGGGCAATGGAGCCTGCAGTTTCAACGATTTCCTGGGACTTTACCGTAAGTTTGTCAAATTTCATGGATTTTCTCCTTTATGAGTTTTCTGGCAATATTACAAATAGTAATACAAAAAACCTGCCTGTCAATATCTACGAAGGGATAAGGTTTTGGTTATTAACACTTTGATCGACCCAAAGAGAAGTTTTTATTGACAAAAAAAAACGCCTCAGATATTTATCCAATGCTGTTATTCTGGGGACAAAGAAACTAAAAAATAGTATGGATAAAACACAATAGCTGAGATAAAAGAAAACTGAAAATAGTATGGGTGAAATACTATACAAGGATAAAAGAGTAAGAACCTCGATAAAAAAGGTTTTTAAATTTTTAAATGTCACAAAAAGAAGGAGAACATCAAAGATGATAGCAAAAATATTTCCGTTTTTGCTCTGGTTCAAGGACTACAACGGTGAACACATGAGAACCGACATCATTGCCGGCATTACCGTGGCAATGGTGCTGATCCCCCAGTCCATGGCATATGCCCAGCTGGCGGGCCTTCCCGCTTACTACGGCCTCTATGCGGCCTTTCTGCCCCCCATGGTGGCGGCCCTGTTCGGGTCGAGCCGGCAGCTGGCAACGGGACCTGTGGCAGTGGTCTCCCTCATGTCCGCCGCCTCCCTGGAACCCCTGGCCACGGCGGGCAGTGAACAATTCATCGCCTATGCCATTATCCTGGCCCTGACAGTGGGTATTTTCCAGCTGTTCCTCGGGGTATTCAAGCTGGGTCTGGTGGTCAACCTGCTCTCCCACCCCGTGGTCAACGGCTTTACCAATGCCGCTGCCATAGTCATTGCCTCGTCCCAGTTTTCAAAGCTGTTCGGGGTATATGTTGACAAGGCGCCCCACCACTACCAGACGATCATCAACGTGTGCAAGTCGGCCTTGCACTACACCCACCTGCCCACCCTTGGAATGGGGATTCTCTCCATCGCCATCATGGTGGTGCTGCGGCGGGTCAACCCCAAGATCCCCAATGTGCTGGTGGCCGTTGCCGTCACCATTCTGATTTCAAAATTTGCCGGGTTTAACAACGACAGATACGTCCCCCTGGACAACATCAACGATCCAGCCATTGTCCGGACCATCCACCAATTCAACAGCCAGGTCAAAAAAATCGAAACCCTTGGTACCCAACGGGCACTGTTGAACAAGGACCTGAAGGCCGTCCAGGAGCACGACAAGGCCAATGGCCACGGCACAGCCTCCAGTGAGATAATCGATATCAACCACAAGCTGGCCGTGATCCAGGCAAAGATAGAGAAAACAAAGGCCCAGGCCCATGAAATCCGGGAAGAGCTGCGCCTTGTTCACTTTGCTGCCCCTGAAACACAAAATGAGAGCCCCCAGTTTTACACCCAGGCCACACTGCCGGAAAACCTGGAAACCGACGGCAAAAAATGGCGGATCAAGATCAACAACAAACCCCTTCACCTGGAAAGCATCAAGATGATCGGAGCCGGGGCCATCGTGGGTGAAATCCCCAGGGGCCTCAAGTTCAGCATACCCAAGGCACCGGAAAACACCTCCTATGTGGCGGTATTTTTCCAGCTGCTCCCCTTTGCCGTTATCATCTCCCTGCTGGGCTTCATGGAGGCCATTGCCATTGCCAAGGCCATGGCGGCCAAAACCGGCCAGAAGCTGGATCCCAACCAGGAGCTCATCGGCCAGGGACTTGCCAATATTGTGGGATCCTTCGGCCAGAGTTACGCCGTGTCCGGCTCCTTCTCCCGTTCCGCCGTCAACCTCCAGGCCAATGCCGTCAGCGGTGTGTCATCGGTTGTCACCAGCGGCATGGTGGCCCTGACCCTGCTCTTTTTCACTCCTTTGCTCTTTCACCTGCCCCAGGCGGTCCTGGCATCGGTGATCATGATGGCGGTGATCGGCCTTGTCAACACAAAAGGATTTGTCCACGCCTGGAAGGCCAAGCGCTCCGACGGCATCATCTCGGTGATCACCTTTGTCTGCACCCTCTACTTTGCCCCCCACCTGGAAGAGGGGATCATGGTGGGAGTTGCCCTTACCTTTGGCCTGTTCATCTACAAGCACCTGCGGCCCAGGGTATCCCTGCTCTCCCGATCCCAGGACGAAACCCTGATCAATGCGGTGAAATCCGGGCTCAAGGAGTGCGACCACATCGCCGTTGTGCGGTTTGACGGCTCCCTGATCTTCACCAATGCCACCTACCTGGAAGACAAGGTGCTGGAGTATATCACCGAAAAACCGGACCTGAAACACATTCTCATCGAATCCGGCGGCATCAACGATATTGACGCTTCAGGCGAGGATGCCCTCTCCATTCTCATTGATACGGTAAGGGGCAGCGGCCGGGGCATCTCCTTCTGCGGTGTGAAAGAGGAGGTTCTGGCCGTGATGGAACGTACCCATCTCATTGAGAAACTGGGAAGAGAGAACATCTATCCCAATTCGAGAAAGGCCCTGGAGGTTCTTTACCAGGAGCTCCACGACACAGGGGAGTGCAAGTCCTGCCCCCTGAAGGATTACATGCCGGCAGAACAGACATAAAACCGGACCGGCCATGGGTGTTTTTATATGAAAGCCATCAGCTTTCAGTAAACAATTACAATGTTTCCCTTCTAATTACTGACGGCTGATGGATTCCATGAATAGATTAAATCCAGGATTTTAAGGAAATTACCATGAAAAATCTCAAGCAGCTCAATGACCGTATTATCAGCCGAGTGAACGTCAACCTCAAGGAGTTTGATTTTGATACCGGAGACTTTGTTGAAAACAGCCTTGATTATAAAAAAATGCTCAAGTTCTTTGCCTTTTACGGCATTACCGCCCGCCATCCCATCCATTTCCATTTCGTGGAATCCAATATTGCCGGAAGCTATTTTCTCGGCAAATGCTATGTAAAGCGATCGGCGGTCTACAAAACCGATGTCAGAGGAGACGAGCTCAAGCGGAAAGGCGATGACATCCAATGCGCCAAGGATATTCCCCTTCAAGAGGACGAGTTTATCTCCATCAAGGACAGCCTCCTGTACAAAACCCTTGTGCACAATTATTCCCACAACCCGGAATCCCCTGAAGAGTTCTCCATTAGAAACACCGTTTCCGCCCACTACGCCAATATCCACGGTACCACCATAGAAGGCTGCTTTCTCGGCCCCTTTGCCACGGTGGACCTCATGTCCCTCCACTCATGTATTGTGGGTGAATTCTCCTACATCCAGACCGAAGAGCTGTTTCACAAAAAAATCGACCCCGGCACGGTGTGGATCAAGAACAACGACTTTGATTTCCAGTACTCCTTTAAAAAAGAGGTGCTCGACAACTATGTCGGCATCACCGACGCCCACCAGCCAAGGGGGATGATCTACGATTTTGTGCAGCAGCGGGAGAGGGACTATGAAAAAATATTTGAAACGGTCAACCCCAAACCCCTGAAGGCACCGGCAAATTCTGCGGTGAGCCGGTTCGCCGTTACCAAGGGCGACACCCAGATAGGGGAAAATGTACTGATTTCCCAGCGCGCCTTTCTTGAAAATGCCGAAATGGGCGGCGGCTCCAATGCCCAGGAGAATTCCTACATCATCAACTCCAAGCTGGCCGGCTTGAATGTCACGGCCCACGGGGGAAAGATCATCAACGCCGACATGGGGCTGAAGGTGTTTGTGGGATTCAACGCCTTTCTCAACGGCAAGGAGGACGCAAGGCTGGTTGTCGGCAACAACTGCATTGTCATGCCCCACACCATCATCGACAACGATCTTCCCCTGGAAATCGAGGAGAACCATGTTGTATGGGGCTTCATACGAAACAAGAAGGACCTTGAGAAAAACTCCATTCACGTGGACAAGCTGGTAAACCACCAGGGCAAGCTGAAACTCGGGCGGATGACCTTCAACGGCAGCGGCCGGAAATTTTTCGACGCCTTTACCGGCAGAATCGAACACATCCTCGAGGCCAACGGCGCCTACTGCGATGACAGCTCCAACCGGGGCCACGCCCAGGATGACCAGAAGATCGCCTTCAACCTGATCCAGCCTTACAGAACCGGCAAGAAAAAGGGCATATACCCTGAAATCGAGATAAAGCCCTAAAGGAACAACACCATGCTGGAACTGCCGGCGGCTGAAATCAACCGTCTTTTGTCAACACCACTGGATTTTGCATCCCTTTTTGATGAAATTCCCCTGGGAATAATGGTGCTGGACCTTGACCGGAGGGTTGTCTATCTCAACCGCTCCTTTGAGGCCCTTACCGGCTTCTCCCTGCCCCCGGCCCGGGGCGTTCCCTGTCGCAACGTGCTGCGCAGCAGCGCCTGCATGACCGGCTGTCCCGGTGCCATGGTCCAGAAAGACCGCCGTTCCAGGAGTCTCGAGACGGACATCATCAACCTGGATCGGCAGAAAATCCCCGTCAGGATCACCCTTGCGCCGGTTCACAACAGCAGGGGCGACACCACAGGCTTTGTGGAGGCCGTGGAAGATCTGAGAATTGTACGGAAACTGAACAAAAAAACCAGCCCGGCCTACAGTTTTGCCAATATCATCGGCAGAAGCCGGCAAATGGAGAAAATATTTCAAACCCTTCCCGTGCTGGCCCAGAGCGATGCATCAATACTCATCACCGGCGAGACGGGAACAGGCAAAGACCTGGTTGCCGAAGCCGTCCACGACACCTCCAGCAGAGCTCCCGGGGCGTTTATCAAGATCAACTGCGGCGCCCTTCCGGAAACCCTCCTCGAGTCGGAAATTTTCGGCCATGTCAAAGGGGCCTTTACCGGCGCCGTTGAAAACAAACCGGGACGGTTCAAGCTGGCCCACAACGGAACGATCTTTTTAACGGAAATCGGGGACCTTCCCCTCTCCCTCCAGGTAAAACTGCTCACCTTTCTCGATGACAAGATCATCTATCCCCTGGGCAGCACAAAGGGGTTCAACGCCAATGTCAGAATCATTGCCGCCACCCACAGGGATCTTGAACAGATGGTTCACCAGGGCAGTTTCAGGCAGGATCTCCTTTTCAGGCTCAATGTGGCAAGAATCCACCTCCCCCCCCTGCGGGAACGGGAGGGGGATATCCGGCTGCTCCTGGACCATTTTTTCAGCAGCTATGCTGAACTTCTGGAAAAGCCCATCAAGGGATTTTCCAACGAGGCGCTGACCATACTGCTGGGATACGGATTTCCCGGAAACATCAGGGAATTGAAAAACATCGTCGAATACGCCGTAAACATAGCCACGGGGGCTGTGATTCAGCCGGACCATCTGCCGGCCTACCTTTTCGACGTCTCCCGGGAAACCATTCAGAAAAAGGGCAGCCTTGAAAAAGACCTTGATTTCCCCGAAGAACCGCTGCCGGCAAGGCCGGACACGGGGGAGGAAGCCCCGAAAACCTGGCAGACGGCGGAAAGACAGATGATCCTTGACGCCCTGGTCAGGGCAAAGGGAAAAAAAACCAGGGCGGCAGTCATCCTCGGATGGGGACGAAGCACCCTGTGGCGGAAAATCAAGCGGTACGGCATCGACGACAACGCCTGAACCCGTGCACAGGAACATTTTTTTGTGTACAACCCTGAACCATTATGATACCTGTTGAGGCAATGCTTTCAACAAACTTGAAAAAGCGCAATGGACAACGATATTTATGACTCATAAAGTGATGATTCCCCTTTACAGTGACGAGGTCGCCCCCCGCTTTGACCTGGCACCCGAAGCCTTGATCGCCACAATTTCCAACGGCACCCAGGTGGAAGAGCGGAGGAACATAGTGCTGAAGCGCTCGTCTGCCGAAGCCCTGTGCCAATTTATCGTATCGGAAAACATCAGCACCGTGATCTGCAACGCCATTGAAGAGGAATACTACCACTTTCTCCAGTGGAAAAAGGTCATTGTTTTTGATTGTATTTCAGGCCCGTTTACAGATGCCTTTGACCACTACCTCGACGGCACTCTGAAGAGCGGGGACAACTTTTGCACCCGAACACTGGAGGGGAAAAATGTCTGAAAAAAAGCCCCTGCCCGACACCTCCTCCCCCGGTCACTACAATGAACTGAAGTGGAAGTTCATCACCACCATGCTTGCCATTGCTGTGATTCCCCTGGCAACCATGCTGGTCATCAACCATTTCCAGTACAAGAGCCATTTGAAAAGCGAGATGACCAGACCCCTGCACGCCATGGCCAACAAGACCCGGCACTCTTTTGAGCTTTTCCTGGAAGAGCGGCTTTCCACCATACGGTTCATCTCATCGGCATATTCCTTTGAAGAGCTGAACAGGGAAGAGACCATCAAAAAGATTTTTATCTCCCTGAAAAAAGAGCTCGGCGGTTTTGTGGATCTTGGACTGATCAACCCCGAAGGTGACCTTGTCAGCTACGCCGGTCCCTATTCCCTGCTGGGAAAGAACTACGCAGAACAGCGTTCCTTCAAAGAGACCCAGATAAAAGGACAGTTCATCAGCAACGTATTCATGGGGTATCGAAAGATCCCCCACATTGCCATGGCCGTCCAGCACCTGACAGATGAAAACAAAACGTGGATACTGAGGGCCACCATTGATACGGATCACTTTGACAACCTGATCAACAGCATGGGACTGGATTTTCAAAGCGACGCCTTTCTCGTCAACAGCCAGGGCATTCTCCAGACAGACTCCCGATACTACGGTCAGACCCTTGAAAAATGCACCTTGAAAATTGACAGCAGCCGGGCAATGGAGCAATTTCCCAGCGAATCCGATATTGTCAATGTTTCCAAGCAGGAGGTGATTGTTGCCAGCGCCGATTTTTCATCGGCAGACTATACCCTGGTGCTGGTAAAGCCCTATTCGGTGATCCTGAAATCTTGGTACTCCCTGAAAGCCGAGCTGATACTGGTTTTCAGCATCAGCCTTGTCATCATTTTAGTGACGGTGTTCAAGATGACCGGCGTTCTCGTCTCCCGAATCAAAAGAGCAGATGAAAAAAGGGAGCAGATGATGTCCGAGCTCCAGCACACCCAGAAACTCTCGTCCATCGGCCGCCTTGCCGCCGGTGTGGCCCATGAGATCAACAACCCCCTGGCCATCATCAACGAAAAAGCCGGCCTTTTGAGCGACTTGAGCCAGATGACCGACGACCTTGCCAACCGGTCAAAGTTTGACGAGCTTACCCGCTCCATCATCAATTCCGTTGCCAGATGCCGGAAAATCACCCATCGGCTGCTGGGTTTTTCAAAACGTATCGAGGTGAAATTCGAGTCCATAAACATCAACATTGTAATCCATGAGGTCCTTGAATTCCTGGAAAAAGAGGCTCTTTACAGAAGAATAGATGTCCGCCTCAAGCTGACTGAACCCCTGAACCCAATATCATCGGATTTCGGCCAGCTGCAGCAGGTGTTTCTAAATCTTTTGACCAACGCCTTTGCAGCGGTTGACGACGGAGGGATTATCACCATTGCCACAAACAACCGGAAAAACGGAGGGGTTTCCGTCACCATGACTGACAACGGCTGCGGCATTCCCCAAGAGATCCTCAACAACATCTTTGACCCGTTCTTCTCCACAAAAAAAGAGAAGGGAACCGGGCTTGGCCTCTCCATCACCTATGGCATCATCAACAAACTCGGCGGACAGATCAGTGTCGAGAGCACGGAAGGCAAAGGCACCTCGTTCACCATAAAGCTGCCGGATAAAACGGATAACAAAACGGAGACCAACCATGGACAAGACGATTGACATCCTGCTCATCGACGATGAGACTGAATTTATATCAGCCCTGGCCGAACGGCTGAAAATCAGGGGGTACCAGCCCCAAACCGCAGACAGCGGTGAAACCGGACTCACAATGATTGCCAGCGCCCGATTTGACATCGTTGTCCTTGACCTGATGATGCCCGGACTCAGCGGCCTTGAGACATTGAAACAGATCCGGGCCATGGACAGCAACCTGCCCGTAATCCTCCTCACCGGCCACGGGTCCACC
Organism: Desulfobacteraceae bacterium; assembly: GCA_046496975.1. Taxonomy (GTDB): domain Bacteria; phylum Desulfobacterota; class Desulfobacteria; order Desulfobacterales; family Desulfobacteraceae; genus DATFJZ01. The sequence goes on from JAWOGI010000317.1 coordinate 27,029, forward strand.
AGGGACGGGTTGGAAGGGATGCGCATGGGCGCCAGGGACTATCTCATGAAACCCCTGGACATCAACGATTTGATCGACAAGATCTCATCGGCCCTGAACCATTGACAGCAGAGGAGAACACAATGGAAGACAACAGTATCAAAGCGGCTTTCATGGGCAAGGTCACCGCCTCGGTCAGCCATGAACTTCAAAACGTTCTGGCCATCATCAGTGAAAACCAGGCCTTGATGGATGATCTCCTCGCCATGGACCACAGCCAGACCAAGGACCAGCTTGCCGAAAATTTTTCAAAAAGCCTTGACACCATAAGCAGACAGGTGCTGCGGGGCAAAACACGGACCTCGGAGCTGAACACCTTTGCCCACACGCCGGACCGTGTTCAGGCAGAAATTCCTGTGGTTGAAACCGTCAGCGCTCTGATCTCCATCACCCGGAGAATCACCGCCCTTTTGGAAATTGACGTCAAAATGGCCGACGACCAGCAAGAGCAGATGGTTGAAACAGATCCCCTCCTCTTCCAGGCAGCGGTGTTCTCCTGCATTGAATGGCTCTCCGCCATCGCCCGGCCCAAAACGGTTTTAACGATTCTTGTTTACACAAGGGAAAACAAAACGGCTGTGCAGATCACCGGCACCTCGGCTTCAGACACGCTTCCTTTTACCGAAACGCTGTCGGACCAGACCTGTGAGACCTCCCCCCTGGGAGAGCACAGCTGTTTGTTGTGCCAAAAAATCCACGCCCAGATCAAGGTACTGGCCAGCGGCTCCGGCATTGAGATGGTCCACGGATAGCCTCCCCCTTTGCCTTGGGTAAGGCTCCTAAAAAGACCACCTGCCTTCTTTGCCTGAAAACCACTATTGTTTCATACTGTTTCAAATTGTTTCCACTCCACTGATCTAAGTCGTTTCAATCAGTATCACACGTTCCCTTCCCCACCACCACAAAAAATACAACCTTTTGATATAAAAAGACTTTCGAATCATGGCACACCTATTGCTATGTTGATCCCCGGAAGAAAAAAAGACCAGGACCGTTGGCCCTGAACAACAGTGAATACGCATTTTTAAACGGAGGTTACAATGTCAGTTCTAATGATAACAAGCGGAATCTATTCCAACGCACAAAAACGGGTTGAACAGCTGGCAGCGGCCCTTGACTGCCAAATCATTACAGACAAAATGATCATCGCCAAGACCGCCGACAGACACAAGATCAAGCAGGCAACCCTGCAGAAGGTTGTTGAAAGCCGACAGATCGCCTTCAACGACTTCACCCATGAAACGGAAAAGTGCATCGCCTGCCTCAAGGAGGCCATTGCCGACGAGGTTTCAGCGGGCAACCGTATCTTGCACGGCATCACCGGCCACCTGATTCCCAAAGAGGTCTCCCACGTTCTCCGTGTACTGATCATCACCGACAAACAGACCCGGATAAAAAACGGCATAGCTGCCCTGAAATCAGCCGAAGAGGGAAAAGAAACGGGCACCGTTGACCTGGAAGCAGTGGAAAAAGAGGTAAAAAACAACATGGCCCAGGCGGACAAGTACGCCTTTCTCTGGACCAACACCGTTGCACAAAAAAAAGCGTGGAACAAGGACCTTTACGACATTGTTGTTCCAACGGACAAGGTCGATGTCAGCGAATCGGTCTCCCTGGTCCTTGAGCAGGTCAAGACCCTCTCCGACATTGACGGTGAAACCATCAAACAGGAGGCGGCAGACTTTCGTCTGACCGCCGAGGTCGAGATCGTCCTCGCGTCCCTTGGCAAAGGCCTTTTTGCAACCGCTGACAAAGGAAAGGTTGTGGTAACCATCGATAAAAAGGTGCTGATGCTCTCTTCCCTTCAACAGAAGGTCATCGCCCGTGCCATGGAGATCGAGGGGGTTGAGTCGGTGGAGACAAAGATCGGAAAAAACTATTACCAGACCGACATCACCCACAACTACAACTTTGAAACCCCCACCAGGATTCTTCTGGTGGATGACGAAAAAGAGTTTGTCCAGACCCTGTCAAAACGTCTGGAGATGAGGCAGTTTGCCAATGAGATCGCCCTGAACGGGGAACAGGCCCTTGACTTTACCAACAGGGAAAAGACCGATGTCATGGTGCTTGATTTAAGAATGCCCGGCATTGACGGCATTGAGGTGCTCAGGCAGATCAAGGAGTCAAAACCCGACATTGAAGTTATCATCCTCACCGGCCACGGATCCGAAGCAGACAGAAAAAAATGCATGGAACTCGGGGCCTTTGCCTACCTTCAGAAACCGGCAGACATCGACCTGCTCACCCGTACCATGCAGGAGGCCTACGACAAGATCAACGCCAAAAAGTGATAGACCGTAGCAGCAACTCCCGTTTTTTTGAGATGCTCCCTGACCCCGGGGAGCAGCAAGAGATAATCCGTAACAGAAGGACCCATTAAAATGAAAACAAAAGTACTGCTTGTGGACGATGAACAGGAGTTCGTAGAAGCTCTTGCCCAGAGGCTGGAACTTCGAAACTATTCGGTAACAAAGGCTTTTTCAGGTGAAAACGCCGTAGAAATCGCTGAAAAGACCGACTTTGACGTGGTCATCCTGGATGTGCTCATGCCCGGCATTTCCGGCATTGAAGCCCTAAAGCGGATCAAGGCGGCCCACCCCACCACCCCGGTGGTGATGCTCACCGGCAAGGCCACCGTCTCCAACGCCATCGAGGGCATGAAACTCGGCGCCCTTGACTTCCTGATGAAACCGGCTGACACAGACCTTCTCGTTGAAAAGATCGACCAGGCCCATGACATTAAAAAAGCCCACGATGAGCGGATCCGCCAGGCCGAAATCAAGCACATCCTTGGCACCCGCGGCTGGTAATTCCAGGAGACACGAAACCCATGACAACACAGACAACAAACACTAATGGACAAAGGACAACCATGAACTTCTCGGATATCGACTGGAAACGCATTTTTATTCTGCTGCTGGGGCTCAGCCTCTTTTTCATTGTCTACTTTGCCCCTGCCTGGCCCGATGCCGTCGATCCCACGGGGAAAAGTTTTGCCCTCTCCCCCGAGGGAAAAGGTGCCATTGCCGTATTCCTTTTGGGAGGACTCTGGTGGGTTTTTGAAGTGGTACCCATTGGCGTCACCAGCCTCACCATCGGGGTGCTGCAGGTTCTTTTCCTCATCAGGCCGGCCGAAGCGGCCTTCAAGGACTTCATGACCCCGTCGGTGCTGTTTATCTTTGCCTCCCTTGTCATCGGCATGGTGTTTACCAAAACCGGGCTGACAAGGCGGCTTGCCTATAAAATGCTCTCCATTGTGGGGGAAAAGACCAGCATGATCTACCTTGGCTGTTTCGTGGTCACCGCGGCCCTTTCCCATATCATGGCCCACACCGCCGTTGCCGCCACCATGTATCCCCTTTTGATCACCATCTACGAGATGTACACCGATGAGGAGGGCCCCACACAATTCGGCAAGGGCCTTTTCATGGGCATGGCATACGTGGCAGGGGCCGGCAGCATCGTCACCCTGCTGGGAGCAGCCAGGGGGGCCGTGGCCATCGGCTTTTTCCAGGACATCATCGGCAGGGAGGTCACGTTTTTCGAACTGACATTTTACATGTTTCCCGTCGGCTGGATCATGGTCTTTGTGTTATGGGGTTTTTTCATGGTGCTGTTCAAGCCTGAAAAAAAATCCATTCCCGGTCTCAAGGAAAAGGCCAAACGCCTCAGCGCAGAAATGGGGGGCATCACCCGCAACGAAATCATCGCCGCAGTGATCATCTTCACCTGTATTTTGACCATGTCCCTGCGCTCGTTTATACCGGCACTTGCACCGGTGGACAAGACCGCCATCATACTGGTCTCGACCATCCTCTTTTTTGTGCTGAAAATCCTTGACCTGAAGGACCTCGAGACCATTCCGTGGAATATTATCCTTCTCTTCGGCGGCGCCATGAGCATCGGTTTCTGCCTGTGGCAGACCGGGGCGGCCCAGTGGATGGCCATCAACTGGCTGACCCTGTTCCAGGAATCCCACTGGTTTGTCTTTGTCATGAGCATGGCCTTCTTTGTCATGATGATGACCAACTTTATCATGAACGTTGCCGCCATCGCCATTTCCCTTCCCGTGGCCCTGGTCATCGCCCCCTATCTCGGGGTGGCCCCGGAGGTGATCCTCTTTTCCGCCCTTGTTGTCGCAGGCATGCCCTTTCTCCTTCTCGTGGGAGCGGCACCCAACGCCATTGCCTATGACTCCAACCAGTTCACCACCGGTGAATTTTTCAAGTACGGCATTCCGGCCAGTGTGCTTCTCATGATTATGGTGGCCGTTGCCATCCTGATCATATGGCCCATCATGGAAATGCCCATCACCGTCTAACAATGGCGCTCTGACACCAGGAGATTATTCCAGGGCCAGGCTTGTCCGGTTGCACTCGTTACCCCGAGTGGCAACCGGGCAGGCCTTATCCCCCTGCACCATGCCGGGTTAAATAAGTGAAAGGGAGAAAAGAACCAGGTTACCCGACACATGGATCACCACAGGCGCGGCAAGGCTGTTGGACCGCTCAAAGGAGAGGGCAAAGAGAAGCCCGCCAATCAACTGGATCACCGGCAATCCCCCACCCTGGTAATGAAAGAAGGCAAAGACAAGGGTGGAGACCAAAACTGCCGCAGCCACACCGTACTGCCGCAAAAACCGATAGAAAACGCCTCGAAAGTAGAGCTCTTCGGCAAAAGGGGCGATCACTCCCCCTGTCAGAAAAAAGAGGAGCAGATCGGTTTGGGGCAGAGCGCTGTGTACCAGGGTCCTGGGATCAATGCCAAACAAAACAAGGAGAGCGCCGGTGAAACCAACAACCGTGCCAAACACCAGGGACCAGGCCGTCCCTGTTTTTATGCCACAAAACAAGGTTGCCTTTGAAACCCCGGCAAACCGGGCACCGCCGGGAACAAGAAAGAGGAAACCGGCCAGCAGCAGGATCTGCCCAAGGCGGATGGCTGCCGTCATGGCCAAAGCGCTGTCAAAGGGCAGGAAAAGAAAGGCGGCCATTTCACAGCCAAGCACAATCAAGGTTGCCCCAAGAAAGAGGAGAAGCCCCTTTTTGGGATCAGCCACGGCCATTTTTTCCCGCCCGGCAGCGTCTCAGGGCGTTCAGGGCGTAGCGCTGCTCGTACCAGTGAAAGCTTTGCCGGACGACATCTTCCAGAACCCCTGCCGTTTTTTCCGAACAGCCGGAACCAGTCCTGACCAGGGCACTTATGGCGGCACACCTGACATTGAGTGCCGGATCTGCCGCCAGGACAGTTAACCACTCCCTGTTTTTCCTGTTGTCAGAAGAGTTTGCCAGGACATTGGCCATCCAGTACCGTTCCGCCGTGGTTTTTTCCGTTAAGGGGTGTTGAAAGTAGAAGGAGATCCTCGAGGCTGGACGTCCAGTTCTGGAAAACCGCCCCAGGGCATGGATCCGGATGCGGCTATTTTCCGATGCCAGCATGGTTTCGATTTTTTCAGAATCCCCGGCTGGATTGAGATAAACCATCACCGCCAAAACCATCATCACCATCCATACCCCCGACAAGACAAGGGCTGCGTTTCTCCCGGCAACCGGTGTGCAGACAAATACCAGACCGGTAAATATCGCCGCATAACAGACCAGGGGCAGGGCCGCGACAAGCCCGGCAAAGCAGAGCAGGCGCAGGAACGCCATGGTATCGGTTTTCTCTGAAAAGTTCCGGATATTGGCCTGGGGATCCTCCAGAAACCTTTCCAGTGAAATGGAGACAACCGGTTTCGTTTTGTTTTTCAGCCAAAATCTTTTGTTACCGGAAAGCTCCACAACCATCAAGGCCCCTGTTCTGTTGTTCACTGCCAGCCAGCCCCGGTTTTCAAGCACCGCCACCAGCCGTTTTTGATCTCGTATTGCCGGGTCCACCCAGACCGGTTTGATCTGTTTCTGCAAGGGGGACGCCACGGCCTGGCTGGCATGGAGGGTATACCGGTAGTAAAAATCGTTGATCACCGTTCCGGGCCGGTTGGACAAAAGCAGATAGTCCCTTGTCTTTAAAAACAGGGAGGGAGGGGCAAAAAAGAGAACAAGGAGAATGCAGAGAAAGATACTGCCGCCAAGGACCAAAAAGAAAGCCCCCCCCTTTGCCGTTGAGAACAACCGGGGCCGAAACACCAGAAGCGACCCGAGGCCCAGCACCAGGGCAAGGGCAACGCCCCCTGTGGCCGTGATGAACAGGCTGCCGTAAAATGCCGGTAAAACTTTTGCAAGGGAGGGCTGCACACTGCCAGTGGAAACGACCACGTGCCCCTGCCGGGCCAGCTGCGTAACGATTTCAAGCAGGTTCTGGTTGGAGGAGTAGACCAGAAAA
>JAWOGI010000321.1:0-14093 GCA_046496975.1 Desulfobacteraceae bacterium
ATAGACGCAGCGGGCCTGGTCATAACATCGGCCACCTTGGGGGGGGGTCAGGCTTTCGTTATTAACATTATCGTGTGCTTTATGGTTTAATTGTGCTTTTCTGTCCGATAACGTCAATAACAAAAGCCTGACCCCGTTGGCCCGCCAAATGTGACGAGCGGCCGATGTTATGACCAGGCCCGACGCAGCCAGGGCAGAAAAGAGGGATTGATTGTGAACACAGGGCAGCCACAGCACCCCCATGGGAAAAGCGGCATGGATGAGCCAAGACGGCCGGACAGTTTAAAAAAGCAAAAACTGCTCAAGTCGATTTTTGAAGCCATTGCCGACCCCATGATTGTTCTTGACAGCGGTATGAGGATTCAGATGGTCAACACGGCGGCATTGAAATACTACGGCGTGCCCCCGGAAACCGCCATTGACAACAGGATCTGCTACCAGGCGCTGGCGGGCAGATCGACCATGTGCCGGGACTGCCGGGCAATGGAAGCGTTGGCAACCCTTGACAACATCTGTTTTGAGCGAAGGGGATTTTTTGATCCCCAACGCCAGGAGCAGGTCACCATCTGCCCCGGTGTGGATGGTGATTCCAGCAGCAGCTTTGCCAGTGTGCGCATCAACGATATTACCCGCTCCAGAACCATGGAGACCGAACTGGCCCATACCGACAGAATGATCTCCCTGGGGGTTCTGTTATCCGGCATGACCCATGAAATCAACAACCCCGTGGGCACCGTCCTGCTCAATGCACAGCTTTTGCAAAAATCGTGGCAAAGTGTTCTTTTCGTTCTCGAAAACCATTTTAAAGATCACGGCAGCTTCAGCGTGGCAGGTCTTCCCTATGAAGAGATGCGCCATGAAATCCCCGACCTGCTCACCGGTGTTCAAACCAGTGCCCGACGAATCAAGCAGATCATCATGGATGTGAAAGCCTTCGCCCGCAAAGAGGATCTCCAGGCCGATGAAGAGCTGAATATCAATGAGATCGTTCACGGTTCAGCCAGGCTCACCCAAAAACTGCTCAAAGATACCACCGATAATTTTCACATGGACCTTGGGGAAAATCTTCCCCTCATCAAGGGAACCCCCCAGGGCATTAAACAGGTGATGGTCAACCTCATCGAGAACGCCTGCCAGGCAGTGGACAATCCCCAACAGGCCATCTTTATCACCTCCAGATTCTCCAGGGAGACCAACGCGGTGGTCATCGAGGTCGGTGACCAGGGCAGGGGCATACCGGACAATATTCTTGACCGCATCATGGAACCGTTTTTCACCACCCGCAAAAAGACCGGCGGAACGGGCCTTGGCCTCTCCACCTCGCTGAATATCATCCGCAGCCACGGCGGCACCATCCGGGTCAACAGCCGGGGAAAAAAGGGAAGCACGTTCACCGTTATTCTGCCATTGACCCGGGGTGAAACAAATCTGAAGATCCTTATCGCCGATGACGATCCCCCGTCAAGGGAGATTATAACAAAGATGCTTGAAAAATCCGGCCGGTTTGATTTAAAACAGGCAAAAAGCGGCGCAGACGCACTGGTTCAGATGGGCCAGGACCCGCCGGATCTTCTTCTGCTTGACATCCACATGCCCGGGGTTGACGGCGCAGATGTATGCCGGGTCATCCAGGAGACCCCGGCCCTTTCCCGCATCCGTGTGATTATCGTCACGGGACTGATCAATTCAGAGACCGCCCAAAAGGTGTTTGCCATGGGATATGAACACCTGCTGGAAAAGCCTGTGACCCGGCAGGAGCTGCTTAACACAATCCACCAGGTGGTTGAGGAAGGGTTATGAACCAGCGCCGTTTCCCGGTAAATCCCGTTCTTATCGTTGACGACGAGCCGGAGATCCTCAAGGGGTTCGACCTTACCCTGCGGTCCGAAGGAATCAGCCACACCCTTCTTGAGGAAAAAGCCGAAAACGTCATGCCCCTTCTGGCAGAGAACAGTGTCGAGGTGATCCTTCTGGATCTTTCCATGCCCAAGATCTCCGGTGACCGGCTTCTCGAGATGATCAACAAAGAGTATCCCCAGATACCGGTCATCGTCATCACCGGCACCCGGGAGGTGGAGACGGCCGTCCACTGCATGAAAAAAAACGCCTTTGACTACATGGTCAAACCCATTGACGAGAGCCGCCTCACCTCAGGGGTCAAACGGGCCATTGAAATCAAGCGGCTTTACGATGAAAACCAGCTGCTCAAAGAGCCGGACCTGACACTCCCTGGAAAGATTCCTGCGGCCTTTTCCAGTATCATCACGGCAAACAAAAAGATGAAAAACCTGTTCCGGTATGCCGCATCCATTGCCAAGAGCCCCCTGCCCCTGCTGATCACCGGAGAGACCGGTGTCGGCAAGGAGTTGATGGCCCAGGCCGTGCACAAGTCCTCGGCCCTGTCCGGCGATTTTGTCCCGGTGAATGTGGCAGGCATTGACGATGCCACCTTTTCCGACACCCTCTTCGGCCATGTCAAAGGGGCCTTTACCGGGGCCAATACCCTTCGGAAAGGACTTGTGGAAAAAGCCGCCGGCGGAACCCTCTTTCTCGACGAGATCGGCGACCTCAAAGAAGATTCCCAGATAAAACTGCTTCGGCTTCTCCAGGAAAATGAATATTTCACCCTGGGATCGGATCTTCCAAAGAGAATGGACACCCGGGTGGTGGCGGCCACCAACCGCAATTTGAAAGAGGCAAAGAATAGGGGCCGATTCCGCAAGGACCTCTACTACCGCTTGAGCACCCATCATATCGATCTTCCCCCCCTGAGAAAACGGCTGGAAGATCTGCCCCTGCTCATCAACGCCTTTCTCGACAAAGCCGCCGGGGTTTACCAGCGGGAAAAACCGGGCTTTTCCAGTGAACTGGTCACCCTGCTGACCAATTACAATTTTCCTGGTAACGTCCGGGAACTCGAGGGAATGGTGTTTGATGCGGTGAGCGGCAGCGAATCCCACAGGCTTTCCATGACGGCCTTTAAGCGCCACATGAACCGCAACCGCCCGGAACCGTCAAATCAGCCGAACTTTTCCGCTTTCACCGACGCATCGGTTTTCGCCTTGCTGCCCAGGCTGCCCACCATGGCCGAGGCCCAGCTGCTGCTGATCAAAAATGCCCTGGAACGAACCGGCAACAACAAATCCATGGCCGCCGACCTTCTGGGCATCTCCCGCCAGCGCCTGGCAAGGCTTCTCAAAACCGACGTGTGAGGGGTCAGGCCTGCGTTATTGTCATTATCTACGGCGTTTTTGGGATTATACTGGATAGGGAAGATAATGACAATAACGCAGGCCTGACCCCATTTTGACTATTTTCGCATCATTTGTGTTGATTTTTCTCTTTTTTCATTTCAATATACCACTGCTCATGGCCATACAGCTCATCACAGCACTCCGGGCAAACGCTGTGACTGAATGATGCATCCGAGTGTTTTTCAATATAGGCTTCAAGTTTGTTCCAATACCCTTTGTCATCTCTGATGCTTTTACATTGGGCACAAATGGGAACAATGCCCTTCAATGTATTTATTTCATCATAGGCCTTTTTCAACTCAATCACCAATCTCTGTCTTTCAATGGCGTACCGGATTGTCCGAATGATTGCTGAAGCGGAAGATTCGCCTTTATTCAGATAATCCTGTGCCCCTTTCTGGACCGCTTCGAGAGCAATGCGGTAATCTTTGGTACCCGTCATAATCACCACAGGTATATGGGGAAATTTCCCATGAAAAGATAGAAAAGTGTCCAGGCCGATGCTGTCCGGCACTTGAAGATCGAGGATCACGACATCTACCGATTTTTCTTGCACGGTACAAATTGCCTGGGCCAGCCGATGGACATGAATGATTTCAAAAACCATCTCTTCAGATGATTCAACGGCTTCTTTTAAAAGAAAAAAATCATCAGGATTGTCCTCTAAAATCAAAATTTTTATGACTTCGTGTTTACCCATTATCTCCTCCGGGGCAACTTTACCAGCTGGAGCCAGAACCCTTCAATCTGTTTGATGATTTCCGTAAACTGAATGAAGTCAACCGGTTTTGAAATAAAGCAATTGGCATGCATTTTATACGCCTTACAAATATCTTCTTCATCCTGTGAGGTTGTCAATACGACAACCGGCAGATCCGTCAGGTCATAATCTTCCCGTATTTCTTTCAATACTTCCCGTCCGTCCATTTTCGGCAGGTTCAGGTCCAGAAGGACCATGTCCGGTCTGGGTTCTCCTTCATATTCACCCTGGAAACGTAGAAATTTCATGGCTTCAACACCATCCGGGACCACATGGACATTCATCCGCAACCTGGAATTTTTTAAGGCCTCCAGTGTCAGCTCCACATCATCTTCATTGTCTTCCACAAGCAGCACTTGAGCGGGTTTTACATCGTCACTGTCTATCATTTTCCCATCCTTTTTTAGGCAGAGTGAAAAAAAAGGTTGATCCCCGGCCTGCTATAGATTCAACCCATATGGAACCGCCATGACGTTCCACAATTTTTTTGCACAGGGTCAGTCCCACACCCGTTCCATGATATTCCTGACGGCCGTGCAGCCTCTGAAACACGATAAAAATCCTTTCATAAAATTTCGATTCAATACCGATGCCGTTGTCTTTTACAAAAAAACAGTAATCATTTTTCTCTTCTCTGCAACCGATTGAAATGGCCGGTTCCGGATGCCCATTATATTTCAGTGCATTTGATATGAGATTTTCAAATAGAACACTGATCTGGTCGGGATCTACCATTAAATGCGGAAACTCTTCCCTAGTGACCCTGGCACTCTTCTCCTCAATCCGTCTGTCGAGGCGGCTCAACACACCGGCAACAACCACATTCAAATCTGTTGATTCGAAGGGAGACCCCTTGGTATTTACCCTGGACAGGGTAAGCAGATCCTGTATCAGCGTCTGCATTCTGTGTGCGGCGTTGACCGAACGTTTGATATACTGCCGGCTTTTCTCATCCAGCTGCCCGGCACAACGGGGTTCGAGCAGCTGTAAAAACCCCACAATGGCCCTCAACGGTTCCTGAAGATCATGGGAGGCAACATAGGCAAACTGGGCCAGCTCTTCATTGGAGCGTTCGAGTTTGTTCAGGGTCTCTTTCAGTTCCTGCTCGGCCAGTTTCCGGCTGCTGATATCATCCAGAATCCAGAGCACCCCCCTATCAAGATCGATGGGACGATGAATATCAAGGGCCTTGCCGGACAGTGAACACCATATGGGAGAGCCGTCTTTGCGTTTGAGTTGATATTCCACCTGAAGGACCTCTCCATGGTGCAGTCGGTTGTAATGGGTTTCTCCAAATTCCCGGAATCGTTTTTCGTTGAGATGAAGATCCTGCATTGATAAGCCTTCCATTTCTTCAGGTGATGCATAGCCGAATATATCAGCCAGTCTCTGGTTGCCTTTGGCAAAAAAACGACCGCCTTTCAGCACCATCATCCCCACCTGGCTGCTGTTGAACAAAGATTCAAATTCATGGGCCGCGGCTTGGATTTCACTGGTGCGCTCCCGAACCTTCTGCTCCATTTCGGCGTATGCCTTTTGATATTTTTCTTCACTCTCTTTTAAAGATTTGAAAAGAACCTGGTACGGCCGGGTCAAACCGGATTGGACCAATGCCAGATAGATCAGATAAAATGAAACAATTTTAAAGCAATGGCCAAGCAGATTGGAAAAATCGTAGACGCTGACATAAAAGGTGAATGCCAATTCTGCGGCCATGGTTACAATGATGGAAAGTGTCAGCAACCGGAACACGACCGGGTCAACCATGCCTTTTCGCATATACAGCAGCACAAAAGCTGCGCCCAGCAGAAGGCATATGGCGTATTCGCTGATGATTTTAAACCGGGTGAGACCGATCCCTTCCACATAGCAATCCGGGAAAACCTGCCAGAAAAAAATGGTCCCCAGCAGCAGCACGGTTGCACCTGCCCAGCAGCCAAAAATAAAAGCCGGCTGGATTTTTTTTCTGAACAGCAGGGGAAACAGTATCAAGGATGCGCTTTCCATGTACCGGGCCAGGATCCAAAGCTGGGTGGGAAGGTTAGCTCCCCACTGACTGCCAAAAACCCCCATTCCGCTGTATGCCAGCGTATGCAGCAAATCGACGATCCCGATAAAAAAATATGCAATACCGACAACCACGAGGGATTCGGCGTCTGTAACGTGCCGTGTATTCCAAACCAGAAAAAAGACAGCCCAGGCCACGGCGATGGAAAACAGCTCAGCCAGACCATGGAAAAGCAGAAAATTATAGCGGCTTAAAATGACAAGGGCCGCCATTGCAAGGAGCCCAAAGACCAACGAGAAAATCCATGTTGTTTTCTCTGTCTGATACTGATTCAACGTCTTGGGGTGGTCTCTCATCTATTTTCTTTTTTTCCGGCCAGGGTGAAATAGAAGGTGGCACCTTTTCCAGACTCCGATTCAACCCAGATGTTTCCCTGGTGCCGTTCAACAATTTTTTTGCACAAGGCCAGGCCAATCCCGCTGCCTGAATAGGCCTGTCTTGCGTGGAGGCGCTGAAATATCATAAAGACCTTCCCATGGTATTCTTCTGCAATGCCGATGCCGTTATCCTTGATAAAAAAGCATGTGACGTGCCCTTTATCCTCATAACCGATTTCAATTGTCGGTTGTGTATGGTCATTGTATTTCAGGGAGTTGGCAATGAGATTCTGGAATAGACTCTGGATCTGATGCCTGTCAACGGTCAGGGTGGGTAATCTTGAATATGTGACAACACCGTTTTTCTCTGTGATGGTTGATTGCAGGTGTTCCAGAACTTCTTCCAAAACCTTTGTCAGATCTGCCGGCTCAAAGGATGAATCGAGCGTGTTCACCCTTGACACTTTTAACAGATCGCCGATCAAGCTCTGCATGCGGTGGCCGGCTTTTACCGCACGTTCGATGTAATGCTGTCCCTTTTCATCCAGCTGGCCCTGGTATTTGGACTGAAGCAGTTGTAAAAACCCGATCACTGCCCGCAGGGGCTCCTGGAGATCGTGGGATGCCACATAGGCAAATTGTTCAAGTTCGGCATTGGATTTTTCCAGGTCTGCCAGGCTTTTCTTCAAAGATCTTTCGACCTGTTTCCGCTCTTGAATCTCTTTTTGCAGATAATTGGTTTTGTTTGCCACTTCTCTTCTCAGATACCAGACGGCCAAGACCGCAGCCAGGAATAATAGAGGAACAAGTATGGAGAAAAGGTATTTCAGTATCTGTGCCCACCCGACCTGGGGCCGGGGCAGAATCGGGCCGAACCATTTATCGTACAATTCGTTGTAAGTACCGTTGGCAATGACGATCGCCAGCCCTTCGTTCAAGAGGGCAAGCAGCTTTTTGTCGCCTTCGGGTACGGCAAAACAGAACTTTTGCTCATAGAACCCCTTTCCCTTGAGGTCTCTGAAACTGTTGATGGAGCTGTTATCCTTGCGAACAAAAACAGTGCCGTGCAGCCGAATGAAAGGTGCCGTAAAATCCAGCAGGTCGTCACGGTCCACGGTATATGACACCAAAGGCAGGACGTTTAAATCTCTGTTAATCAGCTGCTGTTTGATTTCATGCCATGGGCCGACCTTAAAATGAATATTTCTGCCCATGGTTGCAACAACCGCTTTTAACAGGTCAACGGAGAAGCCATCGGCAGAGCCATTGTCCCGTACCAGTGCAAAGGGCGGGTAATCCAATTCACTTGCCGATTTTAAAACTGTGCTCGATGGATTCGATGGTGTGTTTTCCCCGGCAACCGAAGGCGAAAGATGAGCGCTGGAAAAAAATATCGTCAAAACAAGAATAATGATGACTTTCGTTTTAGACATGTGACCTTTCATAGAGACTTGAAATTGTACACCAACTCTCACCTTTTGATACTTGGCGAAATAATTATTGTAATCATACCGGAACTCTTTTGCAAGTATTTTTTTAGTTTGGGTTTTGTGGCGGGATGGTAAAAATCAGAATTGCTGCCGGTGAAACGGATGCCTTGACCTTTTCCTTCAAAGGATGTAAGGTTTCCGGTAAACCGTTTCCCATGACCGGCACACAACCCTACAGTAGGGTCAAGGGTTTCGTTATTAACATTGCCCGGAAAGAACAGAATGGAGTGAACATGGGAAAAATTGCCATATCCTTGTTTTTTATACTGTTGGCCTGTACCCCGACTTTTTCCGAGACGCTTCATCTTGTTACATTTGATTATTATCCTACCATGTACAAGAGCGAAGGAGAAGTTAAAGGGTGTGCTGTTGACATTGTAAAAGAGGCCTTCAGGAGAATGGGACAGGAGATCACCATCAGAATGGTTCCCATGAAAAGAGGACAGAACATGGTCAAAAAAGGGACGGCAGACGGCATGTTCACCCTTTACAAAACGCCAAAACGAGCAAAACTTTTTTATTATCCCAAGCTGCCTGTCCTCTCAAGGGTGATCTCGTTTTATGTCAAAAAAGAGTCTCGGATAACCTTTGACGGCGATGTCGGCAAAATGCTGCAATATTCCCTGGGCACTGTCCTCGGATACAGCTACGGAAACGAGCTTGACAATTATATAAAAAAGGAGTCTTTCCGGAAAGTAGATCCGGCAGCGAGTCTTGAAAGCACGATAAAAAAACTGGTGAAAGAAAGGTTTGAGCTACTGCCCCATACAAAGCTGGATATGATCCAGCTTTTGAGAAAAATGAAACTTGAAAACAAAGTGAGGGAACTCACCCCCTCAATTATTGAACTGCCGGTCTATCTTGCTTTCACCCAAAAAAGGGAATCACTTTCTTCCATAGCCGACAAATTTTCCAACAACATTGCAGAGATGAGAAAAGACGGCTGTTATGAAAAGCTCCTCTGTGAGCTATCCAAGCCTGAATAACCCCCCATGGCCGGTCCATGGTCATGAAAATGGCCATCATCCACCAGCAGAAATTGCACACTGCCCCGGGTACCGGTTTCATTGGAAAACACCTTGACAAAATTCCAGTTTTGCATTATTTCTTTCCGAAAAAGGAGATTTTTTATGCAGAAAGCCCTACACAAGCAGATTCAGGCAATAGAAAAAGGCCTGCCTTTTAAAGAATTTAACAGCGTACGCCAGCGTTTGTCCATGACACAACAGAGCTTGGGTCAGGCCATCGGTATAGGCCATACCACGCTGTCCAAGAGAAAGAAAGATAAGCGTTTTACCATGGGGGAGTCTGAGCGCATACACCGAATTTCCAGGTTGCTGGAACGGGCAACGGATGTGTTTGAGGATAAAAACACAGCAAAAGACTGGATGAACACTCCCCTTGAGTATCTCCAGGGGCAAACCCCCTTGCAATTCACCAGCACTGAATTGGGGGGCAGGGAGGTTGAAAACCTCCTTGGCCGAATTGAACGTGGAGTTCCATCTTGATCATTACAGCCTGGCGCCTGGAGAAAAAAAAGTACCTTGATTCAGCTTTTACAGGCGAAGGGCCGCGGTTGTATGGAGGAAGATGGAATTCTGTGGGAACATCTGTTATTTATGCCTCAAGCAGTTTAGCTTTGGCCGCATTGGAAATTTTAGTCAACGCTTTGCCAAACAAATCCACCTCTCTTCTCAAATCCTATCTGGCTATCCAAATTCGATTCGATCATTCACTACTTGGGATTAACAAGAAATTCCCAAAGGATTGGTACAAAAATCCAATCCGGCCTGGGTCACAGCACCATGGGGATCGGTGGATGAAACGAGGCGATTCAGCTGTTTTAGAAGTCCCAAGTGCTGTCGTTCCTTTTGAAAACAATTTTTTGATTAACCCCAATCATTCATCTTTCTTGGAAATTGAATTTTTGAAACCCGTTAAATTTGATTTTGATGAAAGATTTTTGGCCAAGTGAGCTACTTTTTTCAATAGCGTCTCCGGCTTAAAATCATGATCACTGGCTTTAATTTTTTGCCGCCGCGGCCGCCCGGTGCAGTGCCCGGTCAGGCTGTTTTGCCTGGGGCTCCGTCCAGAAGCTCTCTGACCATTTTTCCCATCTCAGAGCGGACAACGGGCTTGCCAAGGAACCCCTTTATGCCCATATTAAGGGCCTTATCCCTGTCGATCCGCTGGCTGAACCCGGTGGCGAGAATCACCGGCAGCTTTTCTTTGATGGCCAGTAACGCCGCTGCCAGTCGATCCCCGGTCATTTCGGGCATGGTCATGTCGGTGATCACCAGATCAAAAGCCCCGGGGGAAGCCTTGAAGAGCGCCAGGGCATCGGTGCTCCTGGTGCAGCAGGTCACCTGGTACCCCAGCCGCTGAAGCATACTCTTTAACAGCCGGACAATCGCCTCCTCATCATCCACCAGCAGAATGTGCTCACTGCCCCGGGGAACGGTTTCGGCATCCTTGGTTGATTCAGTTTCAGCCTCTTTTTCCATCAAGGGCAGGTACACGGTAAAACTGGTTCCCCGGCCGGATTCGCTGTACACCTTGATATCCCCGCCGTATCCGGTGACGATCCCGTGGACCACGGAAAGCCCCAGTCCGGTACCCTTGTCCTTCTCCTTGGTGGTAAAATAGGGATCAAAGATCTTGTTCATCAGCGAGGAATCGATGCCGGGACCATTGTCGGAAACGGTTAACACGGCATAGTCTCCGGGCTCCAGAGTGAGGCCGGAAGCCTCCTCCCGGCAGAGGGATTGCTGAACAAGGCCCACCGTTATTTCACCATGGGTGGGTTCCACGGCATGATAGGCGTTGGTGATCAGATTCATGGCGAGCTGGTGGAGCCGGGTGGCATCGGCCATGACAATACCGCAGTCGGACTGAATATCGGCGGTGATGGCAATGTCCGAGGGAATGGTGGAGCGGCAGAGTTTCACCACCTCGTTGAGGACCTTCTGAAACTGAACCGGCAGGGGACGTTCGTCGGATTTACGGCTGAAGGCGAGGATCTGCTTGACCAGTTCACTGCCCCTTTTGCCGGCCCTGTGAATGGCCCTGGCATGTTCATATTCAGGCGAGGCTGCAGGAAAATCCTCCACCAGCATCTCGGAAAGGGCCACAATGGGAAACAGAATATTGTTGAAATCGTGGGCAATGCCCCCGGCAAGGGAGCCGATGGCCTCCATCTTCTGGGACTGCCGCAGCCGTTCGGCCATCTTCAACTGCTCACTGATATCCCGGACCACCGAGATCACCATGGTTCTTCCGTCGGCGGAAAAAAGCCGGGAGCTGATCTCCACGGGCACCCGCCGGCCCTTTTTCGTCACATGCACCGCTTGAAAGGTCGCCGAATTTCTGGCCAGGAGTTCTTTTAATTTTCTTTGGGCACTTTTTGTTGCAGCGGTGTCGTTGATATCCACGGGCTTTAGCTTCAGCAGCTCCCGGTGGGAATATCCCAACCGCCGGCAGGCCACCCGGTTGACCTGGACAAAGGTGCCAAAGCTGCCGTCTTCCTCCACGGGATAAATAAAAATGCCGTCGTTGCTGCTGTTAAACAGCAGTTCGTACCACTCCTTGCTCTGCTTGAGCTCTGCTTCCGCCTGTTTCCGGTCGGTGATATCCTGGAAAACGCAGTGGGTCTGCATGAAATTGTCATCGCTGTCTTTGGCTATTCTGCCGTGGAAGGAGACAAGGATCGAGGCGCCGTCCTTTCTGACCATTTCAAACTCAACACCGAGGATCTCCCCCACGGCCCGGAACCGGGGAAAATTCTCCCGGAAGTGCTCCCGGGACTCCGGGAGAAGAAAGTCGCTGAAATTTCTGCCGACAACCTCCTTTCGTTGATAACCGAGAACCGTCAGCCAGGTGTCGTTGACTTCGATGAAATTGCCGTTGCCGTCCAGGGACTGGTAGCTCATGGGGGCTTTTTGAAACATGGCCCGGAACCTGGATTCCTTCTCTTTGATGGCCTTGATGTTCTGGTTGTTTTTTTTCACATTGCCCAGCCAGAGATCGATCTCCTCTTCTGCGCCATTGGCCTTGAAATAGATCTCCGGGGGGATGTAGTGGATATTTTCGGCAAACAGCTCGTCGTTGTAAAACAGAATCGGATGGGCCTTGATGGCCGCCTTGATGATCTCCGGCGGATAGAGCCCTTTCTCGTAGACGCAGAGGGATTTGATGGGATACCGTTTAAACAGCTCTTGATTTTGACGGTTTTCGTAGTAGATCAGTTTTTCGGCAATCGTTGGATTGCCAAGGGCAAAGGTGGCTTCTCCAACCACCCGCAAAGCCCCATATCCCTCATCAACGGCCTTTTTGATCTCCCTTTTCCAGATCTCAATGGTCTTGTCCGGATCAAAGGAGCCGGTGGCAGAATAGGACTCCTTGACATCTATGACAATCAGGGCACCGGCTTGAACATGCCGGTCCATATCCCACCCCTGGGCGGCAAAATCCGCTTTGATCAGGGATGGCTTGTAACGGTCCACGGCCATGATGCATTTTTCATTGTTTTCAAGTCCCTGGAGGATAAAGCCTCCGGCAATTTTTCGATAACAGGCCGGATCATCAAATACAATGCAGGCATGGGGATGGGCGTTGTCATGGTCCAGGGAGAAGGTAGAGTTTAAGTCAAAGGGCATGGGCTTTTCTCTTTTGGTTTTCGGTTAGTACAGACGGGTCTCCGGCCCTTCCCATAATTTCTGCCAAATCCAATGGTTGGCGGAACAGAGGGATCAGGCCTGGCATGACCCGCTGGTATGGTCAAGGCCTTGTTGCTCAAAACCAGCAGGGTCGATCGGTTGCACGCTTCTAACATTACAGGAACCGTGGGTAACAAGTCAATGCAATTGTGCCCCCCGGGTTCCATGATTGACTTGTGTCGCTCAGAGCATTAATTTTCTTGTGCAGGTGTCAAAAGTTCAAATCCCATGCCAATCAAAAGCTGCAAAGCCGGTATTTGAGAAAGATGATTTTCATTTATCTGAAAGGATTTCATGGGGTTACCCCCAATGCATGCCAGTAAGGTCTGAATCCCGATTCCACAATCTTCGCAATAAGCATCAAAAATGGCTCATAATCATTTTTCGTATGGGCTGTATCCAGAGCCTCGTAATATTCCAACCGCTTTTCCACAGGCAGAACAACCGGTGGGAACCCGCTTTTCATAAGCTCCAAATTCATCAGCAGCCGTGATGTTCTGCCATTGCCGTCCATAAAAGGATGGGTTTTCACAAAATCAGCATGAACACGGGCCGCCCGTTCCACCGGATGAAGAGATGCCCCATCTGTTTGATACCAGTTGATAAATCGTTGCATGTCGCTTTCTACATGCAGGGCATCCGGCGGAACATGATCGGCACCAGAGATGATGACATTTGTTTTTCTATAAGCCCCCGCATTTTTGTCATCAATATTTTTCAGGATCAATTGGTGAATCGATTTAATCTGCCATTCAGACAGAGGCTCATTTTCTCTTACCAGATCCTCAACAAAAAAAATGGCTTCCCTGTGGTTGATCGCTTCAAAGTGCTCCCGCATGGTTTTTCCACCAACAGTGATCCCTTCCAGAGCGACCTTGGTTTCTTTCAGTGTCAGCGTATTGCCTTCGATAGCGTTTGAATGATAGGTCCAGCGAAGCACCAGATCCTCATGAAGATTGGAAACAATCTCTGGTGGCAAGGGTCGGAAGGAATCGAGTTTCTGTTTTAGTAAATCAAGTGTATTGAAATTTATCATTTTCAAGGTCTCCTGTTTTTTTACCACGAAATAGATGGAGAGGCCTATCCAGATAGCCAAAGTGGTTAAAAATCACTGACCATTGTAGATAACTTTTTAGATGACTTGATCAGGCTTCACCTCTTTTTTATCATGGGCCAGCATTTTTTTCTTACTGGCGCTGGTGGTTTGTGGCTTGTGAACAGCTGGTTTTATTGTTCTGGTTCCGGTGGTACCGACATCCTGATCCTTTTTACCGGTTACAAGCTGGACAAGATCGCCGACATAATCTCTTAGTTGTTCAGCCTGTGCGTTCATCTCTTCAGACGCTGATGCGGATTCTTCTGCATTTGCAGCATTTTGCTGAACAACTTTATCCATCTCTGTTATGGCAAGATTTACTTGTTCAATTCCATTGGATTGTTCTTTGGAGGCTTCTGATATTTCTGCAACCAGATCACCGACTTTTGCAGA